>CAYPHP010000035.1:0-13733 GCA_964410045.1 uncultured Acidobacteriota bacterium
GCGGTCGCTGACCGTCACCGGCTATACCCGCAACGGCGAGGTCAACACGCTATCGGGGCAGAGCCCCAACGACTGGCCCAACTCGTTCCGCACGGCGCGATTCATCCCGGCGGTCGAGTACCTGAGAGGACAGCGCGCACGCACTCTGCTGATGCGGGAGTGGGACAAGTTCATGACCCAGTGGGACGCCTTCGTTTCCCCGGGCGGAGGCGCCAGCCTGCTGCCGACCAACTTGACCGGTCACCCCGCCGTGGTAGTTCCCTGCGGATTCGTCAATGGACTGCCGATCTCCATCATGTTCACCGGCGGAATCTACGACGAAGCCGCGCCGCTGCGAGTGGCGATGGCCTATCAGCAGGCCACCGAGTGGCACACCAAGCAGCCCGACATGGAGCGCGTCCTGGCCAAAGGGGCCGGCTCCGTGTAATCCGTGTAATCCGTGGTTTACTTCTGTTCCAACTTGGCGATCGACTGCTTGACCTGCTCGGCGTTGGTGGCGTTGGGGTTTTCCTTCAGGTACTGCTTGTAGCGGACCACCGCCTTGGTGGGCGAGCCCTGCACTTCGTAGATCCGGCCGAGCAGCCACTGCACCAGCGCGATCCTGCGCTCGCCGCGGTCGGCGGCCAGCGCGGATTTCTCGGCGTCGTCCAGCTTGCCCAGGTTGGCCTGCGCGAACGCCTGCATGTACAGCGCGTCGATCGAGCCGGAATCCATGGACAGCACCTTCTGGGTGGTCTCCTCGCACTCCTTGAAATTGTTGCGCATCATCAAGGCCTGGGCCAGATTCAGGTACGCGCCAATCCACTTGGGATCGGCCTCGATGGCCTTGCGATACATCTCCTCGGCCGACCCCATCAGTTTCGACTTTTCCTCGGGGGTGGCCGAGGCGATTGCTTGCCGCTTGTGCAACAGGCCCATCTCGTTGTAGGCCTCGGCGTAGGAGGGATAGAGATCCACGGCCTTCTTCAGGCGTATCAGGCCTTCGTCGAACTTCTTCTTCTCGCCGAGATCCCGGCCCTTGTCGAATTCCTTGCGGGCGTCCTTGGGGACCTTCAGGCTGGCCAGACTGATGACCGTGCCGCTGGCCTTGTTGGCGTTGGCGTCGCCGCGGGTGCTGCGGATGTTCTGCTGCCGGATGTGGACGATGGTCGGGAAGCCGGGCATGAAGTCCACTTCCTCGACGTACTCGGAGTCGCCGCCCAGTTGGATGCGGATCTCATAGCGCCGTCCGCTCTGCTGGCGCTCGAACTTGAACGTGCCTTCCATGTCGGTGAAGGTCATGTCCATGCGCACGCCGTCCTGGTACAACTCCACGGCAAGGCGCTGACCCATCGAGGGCATGATGCGGCCTTGAATGCCGCGGGAGTTTCGCCCGAAGGGACTGTTGTCCTCGCCGAACGACGGCTGTCGTGTGGGCATGGGATTCGTCCCGCCGGTCCCGCCGGTCCCGCCGGTTCCACCCGTACCGCCAGTGGTTCCGCCCGTGGTTCCGCCGGTCGTGCCGCCGGTGGTTCCGCCCGGAGTCCCGCCAGTTGGCGCTTGTGCGGTTATGGTTGCAATCGCCAGGACTGAAAGCAGCAGAGTCAGGAGCAAACGTCGCATTGAGCAACCCCCCAATCTTTGATGATGGCATCATACGGCTGCCCAACCCAGGAATCAAGCGGAAGCTTGTTCCTATCGACGGAACAGTAGGGCGCCTACAGCACGTTCAACGACCCTTGCCGGTAGCCTTCCAGATCCAGGGTTACGTACTGGAAGCCCAGCGCCCGGAAGACCCGCGCCATCTCGCGGACCATCTGCGGGTCCAGTGCGCGGGACATCTCGTCGGCGCCGATTTCGATGCGCGCGATCGCTCCATGATGGCGCACGCGGAACTGGCGGAAGCCCAGGCGCTTCAGCGCTTCTTCTCCTTGCTCCACCATGGCCAGGTTCTCCGCGGTCACCGGAGTGCCGTGCGGGATCCGCGACGACAGACACGCCGACGCCGGACGGTCCCACGTGGGTAGGCCGGCCTGGCGCGAAAGCTCCCGGATCTCCTCCTTGGTCAAGCGCGCTTCCAGCAGCGGTGAACGCACCCGGTGCTGTTCGGCGGCGCGATGACCGGGCCGGAAGTCGCCGGTATCGTCCAGGTTGATGCCGTAGCAGACCGAGTCGACGCCGCGCTCCGCGGCCATGCGGTCGAGGCAGGTGAACAGTTCGTCCTTGCAGTGGAAGCAGCGATCCGGCTCGTTGCGCAGATACAGCGGATTCTCGAATTCGGCGGTGCGGATGATCTCGTGACGGATTCCGAAGGCCTGTGCGAATTCCGAAGCCTCGCGCAGATGGCTGCGCGGCATGCTGGGACTGTCGGCGGTGACCGCGACGGCCTGCTCGCCCAGGGCCCGGTTCGCCGCCCACGCCAGGTAGGCGGAGTCCGCTCCGCCGGAAAACGCCACCAGCGTCGAGCGCATTTCGCGGAGCGAGTCGAGAAGGATTTGCTGCTTGTCCTGCACCTGATTTGAGGATATCACGCGTCTTTGGCCACCGAGGCACCGTGGACACCGAGCCGGAAGCGCCGGAATCCGTAGCGCGCCGGGAACCAGAGCAGGAGCGTCCAGAGCAGGAGCGTCGGGCCGTAGGTCAGCAGGAACTCGGCGAGGCTCATCACCGTCTCGTTGAGATTCCGGTAGCCCTCGACCGGCGCGGGCCGGCTGGTCCAGCCGCCGCCGGAAGAAGCCGTAGATCGGGTTGCGATACCGCCGGAACAACTCGGCAAAGGCTTCCTGGGAGCCTTTCTGGAACTCGCCCATGAGTTGTTCGTCGCTGTTCACAGCCTTCACTACTTGAAATGTCGCGGGAGGCTGGAAAGTTCCCGATGCCGGCGATTTACTTCGCCGGGGGCGTCGCTTTTTCGTAGCGCGCCAGGTGATCGCGGAACGTAGTGTTCGAGGGAGCGAGCGCGGTGGCCTTGCGCGCGGTCTCGATGGCCATAGCCACGTTGCCGTTGGCGAAGTAGGCTTCGGCCAGGGTGTCCAGGATGGCCGCGTTGCGCGACTCGCTGAGCGCAGCGGCCTGCAGCGCCAACTCCAGCGCCCGCGCGGGATTGCGCACCTCAGACCCTTCGACCACGTACAGCCAGGCCAGGTTGTTGACCAGGTCCGCGCGCTTGGGGGCCACGCCCATTCCCTTCACCAGCGCCGTTTCCGCATCCTTCCAGCGCTTGACCTCGATCAGCAGGGCGCCGAGTGCGGAGTAGCCGGCGCCGGACATCGTCGGATCGGAAGCCGCGGCCACGGTTTCGTATTCGGTGATCGCCTCGGCGGTCTGGCCCAGGCTCTGGTGGACCGCGGCGAGTTGCAGCCGCATTCCCAAGTCTCCGGGGTCCAGCGTCAACGCCTTGCGGAAGCTGACGACGGCCTGATCGAGTTTCTTGTCGCGACCCAGCAGGAACGCCTGGGCGCGATACAGGGGAGCTCGCTCGCCGACCGCTTCCAGCGCCTCCGCGATGGCCTTGAGACCGGCCTGCGGCTCGGCCAGTTCCGCCAGCAGCGGCGCCCGCGCCAACTGCAAGCGTAGGTCCTTGGGCGCGGCCTTGGCCCCGTCGTTCAGCGCCAGAAACGCTCCGCGCCGGTTGCCCACCGTTTGATACAGGAAGGCGACGGCCAGCGCTCCCGCAGCGGTGGGCGTTTGGCGCAAATCGAGCAGTCCCGCCGTGACCATGGAGGGCACCGCTTCCGCAGCGCCTTTCTGGTCCGCCTTCCAGAGCGCATCCATCACCTGGCGGGCCTGATCTTCGCGACCCGCAGCGTAATGGCTCATGGCCAGCACCACGCGCCACCACGGCGGCGAATCGGGAGTGGCGGCAGCCTTGGCCAGGACCTCCGCGGCACGGTCGTACTGATGACGGCGGTAATGCAGGAACCCTTCCATGCCGTCGACCAGCACGTCGCCTCCGGCGTCCGCACGGACCAGATCCAGGGCCGCTTCGGCCTCGCCCAACCGTCCGGCCTGAATGAGTTGGGAAACGTAATGCAGCCGGGCCCGCAATTCGGACATCGAGGTTTTGGGCTTGGCTTGACTCTGGGCCGGCGGATTCTGCGCCGCGGGCGGAGTCTGCCCGGCAGGCGGAGACGGCTGGGCCGCCGCCGCAATCGCCAGCGTCAAGGAAAGGACCGCTCTCATTCCACAGTGACGGACTTGGCCAGGTTGCGCGGCTGATCCACGTCGCAGCCGCGGCGCACCGCAATGTGATAGGCCAGCAACTGCAGCGGCACGATTTCCAGGATCGGCGACAGCAACTCGTTGGTTGCGGGCACCGGCAGGGTGATGTCCGACGTCTCGCGCGCTTCTTCGTCGTGGCCCTCGGTGGTTACGGCGATCACCACGCCTTCGCGGGCCTTCACCTCTTTGATGTTCGACAGCGTCTTCTCATACAGGGTTTGGCTCGACTTGTCGTTCGGATCGCAGGTGGCGATCACCACCACCGGAAGGTTCTCGTCGATCAGCGCGTTCGGTCCGTGCTTCATTTCCCCGGCCGGATAACC
This sequence comes from uncultured Acidobacteriota bacterium, assembly GCA_964410045.1. Lineage (GTDB taxonomy): Bacteria > Acidobacteriota > Terriglobia > JAJPHL01 > JAJPHL01 > CAYPHP01. The sequence goes on from CAYPHP010000035.1 coordinate 4,524, forward strand.
TTCGGCGTGAATGTAGGAAATCTCCTTGAGCTTCAGCGCGCCTTCGAGCGCGATCGGGTAGTGAATGCCGCGCCCCAGGAACAGGAAATCCTGGGCCCGGAAGAAGCGCTTGGCCAATTCTTCGTAGCGGTCGTCGTGGGAGAGCACGGCCTCGAGCTTGCCGGGGATCTGCAACAACTCATGGATCAGCCCGCGCGTCCGGCCCTCATCGAGCACGCCGCGCAGCCGGCCCAGGTGTGCCGCCAGAATGTACAGCGCGGTCAACTGCGTGGTGAAGGCCTTGGTGGAGGCCACGCCGATCTCCGGCCCGGCATGGGTGATGATTGTGCCGGCCGCTTCGCGCGTGACCATCGATCCGGTCACGTTGCAGATGGCCAGCGTCTGCGACCCTTTGGTCTTGGCTTCCCGCTGCGCGGCCAGGGTGTCCGCGGTTTCTCCCGACTGGGTGATGACCACCGTAAGCGTCTCGCCTTCCACGATCGGATCGCGATAGCGGAACTCGCTGCCGTAATCCACTTCCACCGGCAGACGCGACAGGCGCTCGATCATGAACTTGCCGGCCAGTCCGGCGTGCCAGCTCGTGCCGCAAGCCACGATCTTCACCTGGCGGACGCGCTTGAACTCCTCTTCCCCGATCTGCATGGCGTCGAGGAAGAACTGCCCGCGGCCTTCGCTCACCCGGCCCAGCGCGGTGTCCCGCACGGCGCGCGGCTGCTCGAAGATTTCCTTGAGCATGAAATGCTTGTAGCCGCCCTTCTCCGCCATGATCGGGTCCCAGGTGATGTGCTGCACCTGACGCGTCAGGGGACGGCCTTCAAAGTCGGCAACCTGCACGCCGTGCGGAGTCAGCACGGCGATGTCCCCGTCGGCCATGAAGAACATTTCCCGGGTGTGCTGCAGCAGCGCGGGCACGTCGGAAGCCACGAAGTATTCGTCCTGGCCCAGCCCGATCACCACCGGCGGTCCCGAGCGCACCGCGACGATCTTCTGCGGATCGTGGCGCGAGATCAGCACCAGCGCGTAGATCCCGGTCATTTCCGCCACCGATTTGCGGACCGCATCTTCCAGCTTGCCGTTGCCCTTGGAGTGTTTCTCCACCAGGTGCGCCACCACTTCGGTGTCGGTTTCGGTGACGAACTTGTGGCCTTCGGCGGTCAGCTTCTTTTTCAGGCTGAGGTAGTTCTCGATGATCCCGTTGTGCACCACCACGAATTGCCCGGTGCAATCGCGATGCGGGTGGGCGTTCTCCTCGGTGGGCCGCCCGTGCGTGGCCCAGCGGGTGTGCCCGATCCCGTAGCTGCCGGCGATGGGACTCAGGCGCACCGCCTCTTCCAGGTTGCGCAGCTTGCCTTCGGCGCGGCGCACATGCAACCCGGTATCGTCCACCACGGCGATGCCCGCCGAGTCGTAGCCCCGGTATTCCAGGCGGCGCAGCCCGTCCAGAATCAAGGGCACCACCGGCTTGCTTCCCACGTACCCGACTATCCCGCACATAGGCTTACTCCTCGATCCGGAAGGTAAACTCCTCGATCACCGGGTTGGTCAACACGTCCCGAGCCAGTTTCTCGACTTCGGCGCGGGCCTGCTCCGCGCTGATTCCCTCGGCCAGCGCCAGCTCAAAATACTTGCCCTGGCGCACTCCGGTGACGCCCGCATACCCCAGTCCTGTGATGGCGTGATGAATGGTTTGACCTTGCGGGTCAAGCACCGTTTTCTTGGGCGACACAAAGACCTTGGCGCGCATGCCGTTCATTATACCCTCTAGCCTCCAGTCTCCAGCCTCTAGCCTAGCGCAGCGCCTTCGGCGCTTGCTGCCCCTCCGGCAACAGCGACCGGAACGGTACGCCGCGGGTGCGCTGCTCGAAGTCGCGCTTGGCGGACTCGATTTCGCCGGGCGACGCCAGCAGGTCGGCGGCGGTGAACGCCAGCGTCTTGGCCGCGACGGCCAGGGCCTTCTCTCCAATGCTCATTCCGCCTGCGGCCACAATCTGCCAGCTATGCGCCGGAGCGCCGGCTGCGTAGGCGGCCACTTGCAACGCTCCCGTCGGAACTTTCCAGCTCACGCTGCCAACGTCGGTTGACGCCGGACCCTGCGTAGGCTCACCGGGCAGCGGGCTGATGGAATCAGAGAGCGCCTTCGCGGGTTTCGAGCGCAGGTCGCTCTGCGACTGGCGGGCGAACTCGCGCTCGGCGTCGTCGAACTGCGGCGCGCCCACCTGGCGCAGGTTGCGGTCCACCAGCATCGCCAGCGGACGGTTGGGCAGCATCTCGTGAGCGTCGGACTCCACGTGCATTTCCATGGTGGTTCCGGTCATCAGCGCCGCGCCGCGAGCGATGTCTTTCAGGCGCTCGAAGTACTGCTCCACGTCGGTGTGCTTGTTGGCGCGCAGGTAGTACCAGACCTGGGCGCGCGGCGGCACCACGTTGGGCTGCCCCCCGCCATCGGTGATCACGTAGTGCATGCGCGCGTCTTCCTTGATGTGCTCGCGCAAGTAGTTGGCGCCTACGTTCATCAGCTCGACCGCGTCGAGCGAGCTGCGTCCTTCATGCGGCGACACCGAGGCGTGCGCCGGCAGCCCGCGGAATGTGAATTTCACCGAGACCATGGCCTTGGTGTATTCGAACGCCGTGTTGGTGGTGTCCCAGACGTGCCAGGTGAGCACGATGTCGGCGTCGTCGAACAGGCCCGCGCGCAGCATGTAGATCTTGCCGACCAGCGCTTCCTCCGCCGGAGTTCCATAGAGCCGGATGGTGCCTGCAATCTTGTTCCGTTCCATCCATTGCCTGACGGCCACTGCCGCCGTGCTGGACGCCGTGCCGAACAGCGAATGGCCGCATCCGTGACCGGCGTCGGCCTCGGGCCGAGCCGCGCGTCGCGGCTCGGCCTTCTGCGAAAGCCCCGGCAGCGCGTCGTATTCGGCGAGAATCCCGATCACCGGCTTGCCGCTGCCATAGGACGCCACGAACGCCGTCGGCATCCCGGCCACGCCATCCTGGATCTTGAACCCGTTGCGGGCGAGGAAGCTCTTCAGCTCGGCGCTGGAGCGCGTTTCCTGCAGGCCCGTCTCGGCGTAGGTCCAGATCTTGCGGTTGATCTCGTTGATCTCGGCACGATGCTCGTCAATCCACGCGGCCATCCCCCGCTTGTCCGGGGTCTGCGCCGCCGCGTGCAGGCAGATAAGCAGCAACAGGGTTCTCATGGCCGTTCATTGTATGCGTAACTCCGTCCATCAACAGGCCTTCTCCGCCGGTGGCTTCGTTTTGTTCATCCGCGTAATCCGCGTCATCCGCGGATTCGTCCCCGCCCCGTTCCGTCTGCAATCGTTCCAGTTCCTTCAGCGACCGGTCGAGGGTCCGTTCGAGCGCTGCTTGATGCCGATCGATCCGGCTGAGCGACTGGTAGGCTTCCGAACCCATGTTGAACGGGTGGATGGGAGTGATGCGGTGGCTGTCGCTCTGGATCTGCGCGGTCAGCAGCCCCGCTTCGAGTTGCGGAATGCGGCGGAGGCGCCAGGCGGCCATGATGGCTTGTTCCGCGGCCAGGCGCTCGCGCGGTCCAAAGGGGCGCAAATCGTTCACCCACTCGGAAGTGAACCGGGCGAATTCGGCTTCGTCTTCGCCGGGGATCAGCGGCTTGCGGCTCGACAATCCGTGCTTGATCGCGTTCATGGAGGCAATGGCCTTGCCGGACGGCGTCCGGGGGCCGGTGGACTTGGCGGCGTTCCGCCGGTTGGCATCAACCTTAGCTTTGGTAACCATAGTTGTGGATAACTCCGTTTCTTGGGAAAGTGCTCCAGGGAGGATGGGGGCACGCCGGCGGCCAACCCCTAAGTCCTGCCGTTGCAACAGCGGGTTGCACCAAAATTGGGCAATCCGGCGCAGGAGGGGTGGGGGATTTCACACAGCATAATTCGTAATAGTTAAGTTATATATTAATCAAGAAACGGCCTGTCCACAGATTACACAGATTGCGCAGATCGGAGAAACCTGTGAAATCTTCGGCCTAACGGGAGCGGATGCCGGACTTCGTCACCACGACCAGCCTTCCCGGAGAAGCCAGCTTGAGCACCTCGGAAAGTCGTTCGCGGATAAAGGAAGCCACTTCACCACGACCGCGTGTGCGCGGGCGAAACAGGACCACACCAGCTAACGCTTCCGGGGGATAAGTCCTGATGTTGGCGATGCCTTTATCCAAAGTGAGGAGAACCCTTCCCGCCGCTTGGCACGCCTTCAGCACATCGAAGTCTGGAGCGCCCACGAGATTCTCGTCAGGCACCGAGTCGGCCTCGTGCCCGGCTTTATGCAGGTCAGCGATCAGTTCCGCGGGAAGGTTCTCGTCGATTTTGAATTTCATCCGACGCGCAACGGCAACAAGCTTTCCTCGTGCGCCAGTTCGGCGGCGTAGCTGAGCGCCGCGTCGATGTGCTCCGGAACCAGGGTTGGATAGCTGCGGAGGATTTCCTCACGGCTGGCTCCTTCCGCCAGGCTGTCCAAGATACAAGTGACAAGCACACGCGTCCCCTTCGCGCAGAGCTGGCCTCCGCACACGGCTGGGTCGCTGGTAAGGAACTGCCGCCAATCAGTCATAGCCTGCCTTCACTCTACCACGTCGGGCCAGGAGCCCGACACTCAGTCCCAATTCCAGATATCCGAGACCCTGCGCGGGTTGGTCAGGACAGGGTCCTCGGGATTCCGATGCATTTCTTGTTTGTGCTGGCTGCGGACTTCGCCGGCCCAGTGCCGCTTCCACTGGCCGGTTGGGAAGCCGGCCAACTTCCACCACGGGAGCCGGTTCGCGCGACTCCGCGCTTCCCGGGTGCGCCAGGAATGATGATAGGTTCTGCTCACGCATGTCAGGCTCCTTCTCCTGATCAATGCGGGGCAGCAGGGACTCCTTTGCCGTGGGGGTTCATTAACTATTAGGCTACCACGGGTCCCTCCGTGGCGTAGAATCCTCTCATGAAGAAGTTGCTGATCGCCGTAGTGGTGTTGCTGGTTCTGGCTGGGGCTGCGGTGCTGATCTTGCCGCGCTTCTTCAATGCCGAAGCGCAGCGGGCCTTGATCAGCCAGAAGATGGAAGCCGCGCTGCAGCGCAAGGTCAAGCTCGGCTCGATGCGCCTGAGCCTGTTTCCTCCCGCGCTTCTGATTGCCGGCCTGGAGGTCGCCGAAGGCCAGGGCTTCGGCAAGGACCCCTTCCTCACGGCTGAGGAAGTTCAGGTCAAAGTCACGCTTCGTCCGCTGCTCGACGGACGCCTGGAAGTCCCCAGCGTGACGGTGGCCAAGCCCAGCATCCGGTTGGTGAAGAACGCCAAGGGCGAATGGAACTACAGCACCCTGGGCCAGGCGCCGGTCCCGAAAGGCAAGGCCGCCGGAGCGCCCGCCGCCGCAGCCGCCAACTTCAACATCGGCGAAGTGGAGATCATCGACGGCTCGCTCTTGGTCACCGACCTTTCCGGAAAGACCAAGCCGCTGGCGATCGACCAAGTGAACCTGAAGCTGACGCACCTGGCCATGGGCCAGCCGTTTGCCTATCAGCTATCCGCGCACTTGCCCGGCAAAGGAAAGGGCCTGCTGACCACCGAGGGCGAAGCTGGACCTCTGTCCACTGGTCCCGACGCCAAGATCACCGCCAAGGGCACGGCCAAACTGGAGGAAGTGGATCTCGCCGCCGTCGGTCCGTTCATTGACCAGCCCGGCCTGGCGGGCATCGCGTCCACGAATGCCACGTTCTCGCAGGACGGCAAGACCATGCCGGTGGAAGGCGATTACCGCATCACCGGCTTGCGCCTGAATCCCAAGGGCAGTCCGGCGCAAGCCCCGGTGTCGGGCAAATACAAGATGCGCTACGCCGGCGATCCCGACCGCTTGGAGATCCAAAGCCTGGCGCTGACCACAGGGCAAAGTGTCTTCAACCTGACCGGGAAGATGGATCTGGCGCGATCGGTGGACAACGCCATGGACTTGCGCACCACCAACGCGTCACTTCCGGACGCTGCGAAGCTGCTACCGGCGCTGGCCATCAAACTGCCCGCGGGCAGCTCCGTGGCCTCGGGAACGCTCACCGGCTCGACCAAGCTGCGCGGACGCTTCCAGCCCGCCAGCGGCAACGCCGCCATCGACATTGCCAACGCCCGGCTGGCCGGATACTCCTTCACCAAGAACCTGGCCGCGGTGGCCAAACTGGTGGGTATTCCCACCGGCGCTGACACCGAGATCCAAAAACTAGCCGCCACGCTCAACATCGACAACGGCAACATCAGCTCCAACGACCTGCAACTGGTGCTTCCGGGAATGACGGTTACAGGCAGCGGAAGCATGAGCGAAGCCGGAAACCTGAACCTGAAGATGCTGGCCAAGCTTACCGGACAAAGTTCCGGAACCGGAATCCTGCAGAAGGCACTGATGGGCAAGAGCGAGGTTCCTTTCTTCATCCAAGGGACCACCGAGCGTCCGATCATCATCCCCGACGCCGCCGGAATGCTGAAGCAGCAGGTGGAAGGGCGGACCGGCAGTCTAGGCGGGATCTTGGGAGGCTTGTTTGGCAAGAAAAAGTAGCCCGCCCTTTTTCCTATTCCTACTGGCGGCGAGTATCGCTTGGGCGCAAGATCTGCGCGTCGGGCTGATCGGCCTGGACACGTCCCACGCCATCGAGTTCACCAAGCTGCTGAACGACCCGAAGAATCCCGCGCACGTACCCGGCGCGCGAGTGGTGGCGGCGTTTCCCGGCGGCAGTCCGGATCTTCCCTCGAGCATCAACCGCGTTCCGCAGTACACCGCCACGCTGCGCGACCAGTGGCAGGTGGAAATGGTCGCGGACATCCCTGCCCTGGTGGCGCGCGTCGACGCAGTGATGCTGCTGAGCTTGGACGGCCGCCCGCACCTCGCGCAGATCCGCCCGGTGATCGCGGCGCGCAAGCCGGTGTTCATCGACAAGCCTCTGGCGGCAAGTTTGAAGGACGCCAAGGAGATCTATCGTCTTTGCGCCGAAGCGCGCGTGCCGTGCTTCTCGTCGTCCGGCCTGCGTTTCTATCCCGGAATTCAAGCGCTGAAGACCGCGGCCGGAGAAATCAACGGCGTCGAGGCATTCTCACCTGCGCCGACCGAGCCGCATCATCCCGACCTCTATTGGTACGGCATCCACGGCGTCGAGATCCTCTATACGCTGATGGGGCCGGGATGTTCATGGCTGCAACGCACGTTCACCGACGATGCCGAGGTGATTGTGGCGCAATGGAAAGACGGGCGCACCGCCACTTTCCGCGGCATCCGCAAGGGCCCGCACGAATACGGGGCCACGGTCTACGGCAGCAAGGGCGTACGCCTGTCGGAGCCGGTCAAGGGCGCGCTGTATCAGGGGCTGGTCACCGAGATCGTGCGCTTCTTCCAGACCGGGCGTCCGCCGGTGCCGCCGGAAGAGACGCTGGAGATGTTCGTCTTCATGGACGCCGCCCAGGTCAGCCGCGAACGGAATGGCGCGCGGGTGGAGTTGAGTTCCGTCCGCTGAGGGGTCCCTGGGACCTCGGTCCTATTTCAGCGGAGCTTGCACTTGTGTTACAGAAGGGGGGTCTGACTTCCATGAGTGAAGCAAAGCTTGAAGTCACCGTGATTTCACCGCAAGCGTATGCGCGCGCGCCCTGGAACAAGTTCCATTGGCGGATCTCGCGCGTTGCAGCAGGCCGCGCCGGACAGGCATTGGAGGGTTGCTGCGCCGTGGCGACCCGCGAAGGCCGGACCTGCGTCGGATACGGCAGCCGCAAGGAAGCGGTGGAAGCCGGGAGCGCCCGGCGCGCCGAGTTGCTGGACTCAAGATCTATGTCTCAACGCGCCGGCTGACCGGCAGAAGCTCCACCGGATCGCCTTCCTTCACCGAGCCTCCGCGAATCACCGAACAATTCAAGCCCAGCACTCCCGCGAACTCGCGATAGACACGCTTCAGCACGCCGGTATCCTGGGCCTGCGTGTCGGGGTCGAACGTAGTCATCACGCAGCGCTGGCGAAGGTCGGCGATGCCGACGATCACGTTGCCGATCCGCAGCCGGTGGCCTTCCCAGCTTCGCTCGGCGAGTCCTGGCACTCCACCAATCACCAGGTTCGGTCGGAAGCGCCGCCAATCCTGGCCCATGGCATTTAGAGCGCCGTCCGTGGCCACCAGCAACGGCAGCACGTCGAAGCGTTGAGGTGCCGCTCGGCGGACCAGGTGCGCTCCTGGACCGGCAGCGGCTTCCACGTCGCGCGCCACGCCGGCGGAATCCCAGGGCCTGCCGTCCACCAGCGGACCATCCGCGCCGAGCGTGGCGCGATGACCGAGCAGACGCCACGCCGTTCGCGCCGTCACGATGCCGCCGGTGGAAGAATACACTTGGATCATCCGGTCGCCGGCCACGCCCTCTTCATCGAGTTGCGCGGCCGGCACTCGCTCTCCGGCAATGGATTTGACCTGATAGCGCCAGATTTGGGCCAGCCACATCAGTGATTCTATCCGGGCCAGTTCTTTTCCGCCTTTTTGTGCAGGTCGGCCGGAGCCTTGGTCCACATCGCGCGAGTGTCCAGTTCCGGATCGCGGTAGAAGAGCAACAAGCGTCCATTCTGGATTTCGTAGCTGAGCGGATCGACGTCCACGCGCTTGTTCAACTCCGCCACCGCCCAGGCGCACCAGCCGCCATAAGCAGGCACGTACTTCGCCGGATTGGCCTTGAACGCGTCCAGATGCTCCGGCGTCCGGAAGCGATAAGTGACACCCTGGTAGGTCTCCGAAAGCTTGATCAATCCCTTCTGAGGCTTGCCGCCGCCTTCCGGAAAATACGAAACCGGGTCGTAGCCGCTGATTCCGAGCGACTCGCCGGAAAGGTTGAGTTTTGCGCCGGGTTGAACCTGGGCATGTAAGCCAGCTAACAACACCACCACACCAAGCGAGAGGGACAAAACCCTTTTCGTCATATTTTTATTTCCTCCGTCGCTATGTGATGCAGGCCTGCGGGAGGACGTTGCGACATTCTGCGGTACAATCGGCGTAATGCAGTCCCAATCGAACTCCTGGCGCTGGATCACGGGAGTCGCTGTAGCGATTCTCTTGGGAACATTCTGGGTGGGTACGGGCGCGGCGCGAGTCACCTGGAAGCAGATTTCGCGATTCCTCAGTCTGCAGGGCGAGCCCGAGCGGGTTTCCGCCAACGTGCTTTCCGAGCATGAGATTGAGGTGCTCGACAAAAT
>CAYPHP010000036.1:0-13728 GCA_964410045.1 uncultured Acidobacteriota bacterium
CTACGGCCTGCTCAACCTCGGTTTCATGCTGCTGATGGCCCTGATGGGCTACTGGTTCCTGAGCGGGGAAAACGCCTGGATGACCGGGCTGGGCGTGGTCGGCGGCGTGGTGCTGGGCTACTTCCTTCCCGAGCAAGCCCTGCTCTCATTGCGCAACATCCACCGGCAAAACCTCCTGGTTGCACTTCCTGACACCACCGATCTGCTGGGCATCACGCTGGGCGCAGGACTGGGGCTGGACCAAGCCATCGTCCGGGTTTCCGAGGAATTGCAGTTCGTGTATCCGGAGCTGGCCGAAGAGTTCTACTTGATGACCGTGGAGGTTCAGGCCGGCCAGGACCGCAGCGTAGCCTTCCAGCACATGGCCCGGCGGACCGGCCTGGCCGAGATCCGCTCGCTGGCAAGCATGATTATCCAATCGGAGCGCTTCGGCACAGGCCTGGCCAACTCCTTGCGTATTTTCTCCGACTCGCTGCGGGTCAAGCGCCGTCTGGACATCGAGGCCGCCATCGCCAAGGCCGCGGTCAAGATGATCTTCCCGATCGTGCTGTTTATTCTCCCGGCGCTCTTCGTGGTGGTCCTGGTGCCGGGCGTGCTATCGTTCTTGAGGAGCTTGCAGGGTCTATAGGAAAGGGACAGGTTAGATGGACAACACCGACATCATCCGAGTGGTCGCCGGCGTTCTGGCGGTAGTCTTCGTCGTGATTATCATCGTGCGTCGCAAGCGGAAGGCCAAGAAGGAGGAGTGGTAGACGGGCCTCAGCGCTTTTTCTTCTTGTCCTTCTCTTTGGGCAGCTTGGCCAGAATATCCATTCCCTCCGGCTCTTCGACGACCTCAATGGACAAGGCGCCCCCATAACGAACGCGCCAGAAGGTAGTCGTCTTGCCCAGCAGTTCGATAAACCGCTCGAAATTGCGGATCGGCGGGCCGTTGCGCTTCCAGATCGTTGGACGATCGATCATGAACTCGCGCTCCTCGGGCATCTGCAGGACCATGCGCTGGGGTTCGTCGTCGGCGCCTTCCATCAGTTTGTAAATCCGCCCGCTCACGGAGTCCATTCTGGTCAACCGCTGGTCGCCTGAGCCGTCCGGACCTCCATACTGGATGCGGCTTGCTTGGCGGTTTATTTTGTATGTGTTACCAGCGGCTATGAATGTAATGGTTGATTTATCTGCGGTGCCGCCGTCGATCGGAAAATAGTCGTGCTTCTGGATCCATCCGCTGACCTTGCCGTCGGTGATCTCCAGCAGGATGGTGGTGCCGATGGTCTTGCCCCGGTCATGGATCACGCCCTCAAAGGCGGTCCGCTCCTGGGCCATGGCGAGGGCGCCACAGAGGCACAGAGAGCACAGAGGAAGCAAGAACCGCATAGGAACATCCTACCACCCTGAACCATGGGGTGTGTTACGGATAGATCATGCACCGAAAGGGGAAGGTACGGCCGCCGGGCGCCTATAGCAAGGGACTCCGGCCCGGCGCTTACGGACGTTACAGACAAGCGCGCGGTCCCTGTTGAGGTTGCGTTCTGAAGGAGACAAGACTTCGGTGGCCTCTCGGCAGTCTCTTGGCACGTCGCTTGTTGCTTTCACGGCCGGGACGCAGAGCCCGATGAAGAAGGAGTTGGCTCTGCGCTAGCTCCGCGGGCTCCGCGACTCTGCGGTTCAACGCCGTTCTGCCGATCTAGCGCTGCACCCTGGCAGAGAAGGAAGCCTCAGGAAGCTGAGGTTTTCTTCCCTCTGAACTCAACAACGCAGTAGTGCGCCGGCGTGGCGCCGATGTTGCGGACGCCGTGCTCGACGTTTGAGGCCACGAAGGCGACGCCACCCGGACCGAGCTCGGACTTGTTGCCATCGAGGAACACCTCCAGAGTTCCTTCCCGCAGCACGAACATCTCTTCATGCGCGTGACGGTGCGGCGCGTGGGGCGCGGAGCCCGCCGCCAGTTGGGTCTGGTGCACTTCAATAGCAAAGCTCTCGCGCAGCGTGCCGTAGAGGACTCTGCGGCCGAAGTTTGCTCCGCTGGTGCGCACGGGGAGGTCCTCGAAGCGGTACGTTTTTGCGGACAAAGGAGCGTCCGGATTCGCCTGGGCCCGAGCCAGCAGGGCCGGGAGCAGCAAGAGACTGCAATCTCGACGAGACAGCTTCATGGGATCATCCTCCTAAAAAGTCACCACAGCTCGCCCCGGGATCTGACCCTGGCGCATACGTTCGAACATCATCGGCACATCCTCCAGGCGGCAGGACTCGGCGTCCACGTGGAGCACGCCGGAGGCAGCCAGGTTCACGATTTCCTGCAGGTCGCGCGGAGTTCCGATGAAGATTCCTGAGATGCGCAAAGCCTGAAGGACCGTGGACAACACAGGCAAGTTGACCGGCTCCGTGCAGAGTCCGGCCAGCACCAGGATGCCGTTCGGGCGGAGAGTCGGGAAGGCTTGCTCGATGGCCACCCGCGATCCGGTGAAGGTGATGGCCGCGGCTGCTCCGCCCACTTGGCGGAGGGCGTCCTTCGGCTTTTGGACCGCGCCGTTGATAGCCAAATCAGCGCCCAAGCGCACCGCCTGTTCCAGTTTCTGCGGCACCACGTCGACCACAGCCACTTTCAGTCCCCAGTGCTTGGCAATCTGGATCGCCAAATGTCCCAGGCCACCGGCTCCGAACAGGACTACCCACTCGCCGGCCGTCAGATTCGCGGTGCGCAGGGCCTTGTAAGCGGTCAAGCCGGCGCAGCAAAGAGGCGCGGCCTGAATGATCGGGAGCCCGTCGGGGATCCGCGCCACGAACCCCGCCGCAGCAACCGCGTACTCCGCCAGAGCGCCCTGTGCCGTGTAGCCGGTCTCCAGGCGCTTGGGACAGGAGTTTTCCCGCCCGGCGCGGCAGTCAGGGCACTCGCCGCACGAGCGATAGAGGAAGCCGATGCCTACCCGCTCGCCGCGCCGTATCGTTTCGACGCCCGGCCCCAACTCCTCGACGATCCCGATGCCCTCATGACCGAGCACCAGTGGGATCAAGGGCATCTTCGGCCGTCCGGCTAGAAACAGGTCCGAATGGCAGATGCCGCAGGCTTCCATCCGGATCAGGACCTCACCGGCGCCGGGCATGGGTTTGGGTACATCGGCGATCTCAATTGGGGCTTGGGGCGACCGGAGCAACGCAGCGCGCATCTCCAGCACTGTAATGGAAAAGGCCCGGCATTTCCATTATGATGGGCTCGTGAGCCGTATTCTTCTGGGAATCCTGCTGCTCGGCCTGCCGGCTGCGGCGCAGGTGATCGACACGGTTGCCGGCAACGCCTACAACGACGGGCTGGCCGCCACCAATACCACGCTGGTTAACCCCCAGTCTGTGGCGGTGGACAGCCTGGGCAACATCTACGTAGCCGACAGCGGCAACTACGTCATCCGGCGGATTGATCCGCGCACCGGGATCTCCCGAATCATCGCCGGAGGCGGGTTCACCTTTGAGGGCGGTTTCCCGCTGCGCGCCACAAGCGTGGCGCTGGATGACCCTAGAAGCCTGGTGGTGGATGGCGACGGCAATGTGTATTTTGTGGAGCGATACCAGCGGCGGGTCCGCAAGGTCAGCGCCGAGGGTATCATCACGACCGTCGCTGGGAACGGCGACTGCTTTCCACCGCCCGTGGAAGGCACGCCGGCTACGGAGGCCGCCCTGTGCCCCGACTCGGTGGCCGTGGACCGGGTGGGAAACTTGTACGTCGCCGGCTATCGCGCAGTGTTCCGCGTCGACGTCAAGACGAAAGCCTTCCGGCGCGTGGCCGGGATCGTGGACGACGGAGGCTTCACCGGCGATGGCGGGCCAGCCCTCAGCGCCAGGCTCGGATCCGTGGTCGGACTGGCGGTGGATGGGCAGGGCAACATCTTTCTGGGTGACAGCCAATTCCATCGTGTGCGCCGCGTCGATGCCGATACCGGCATCATCAAGACTGTGGCCGGGAACGGCACCGACGATAGCTTAGGCGACGGCGGGCCGGCCACCAGCGCGTCGCTCTCTTGTCCCCACGGATTGGCCCTGGACGCTCTCGGCGGTTTGCTGATTGCCGACAGTTGCTCCGGACGCTTGCGGCGGGTCGACCGTTCCGGAACGATCAATACCGTGGCGGGTAGCGGGAGTAGCTACCGCCGCTACAACATTCCCGCTACGGCCGCGTACTTCCCCTATGGCGCCTTGGAGTCCGTGGCCGTAGACGGAAGCGGCGGCATCTTCCTGAGCGATAGCGACGCCGGTGTGATCGTACGCATCGACGTCGCCACGCGGTTGTTGACCGCCGATATCGGCACGGACGCGGTCGGAGACAACGGTCCGGCGATCAGTGCGCCTCTGGCGCTCCCCCACGGCGTGGCCCTGGATTCGAGCGGCAATCTCTTCTTTAGTGATTACTACCAGAATCGGGTCCGCAAGATCGACCGCGCAACAGGAACGATTACTACGGTGGCTGGCACCGGGCAGTACGGCGATGCCGGCGATGGCGGCCCGGCTACGAACGCGCAACTGGCCCGGCCCGCTGGAATCTTCATTGCGTCCAACGGGGATCTATACATCTGCGACCGCGAGAGCAGCAAGATTCGCCGGGTGCGCGCCGGCATTATCACTACCGTCGCAGGCAACGGTGAAAGCGGATTCCGCGGCGACGGGGGTCCGGCAAACTCGGCGACCTTGTACTACCCGCGCGCCGTGGTGGTGAATGCCGCGGGGACCATTTTCATTGGAGACACGAGTAACAATCGCATTCGCGTGGTCAACGCCAGCGGCGTGATCAACACGCTGGGAAGCGAGACGATTCGCGTTGTTGGAATGGCGCTGGACGCCTCCGGGAATCTGCTGGTCGGTGATGAACGGGACAACACGGTCAAGCGCGTCAACCCCAGTACCGGTGTGTCCACCGTCATTGCGGGGATACCGGGCGAATACGGAAGTTCCGGCGATGGCGGACCGGCAACATCGGCCCGGCTCACCGTCGCCGATGCGATTTCGGTAGATGGACTCGGCAATATCTACGTGGCTACGGCGAACCGCATCCGCCGGATCAGCCCAAGCGGAACCATCACGACGGTCGTCGGAACTGGGGAGGAGGGGTTTTCGGGCGACGGGGGGACACCGACTCGGGCCCGCCTGAACCTTCCCCTGGGTGTGGTAGCCGACTCCTCCAGCAACCTGTGGATCGCCGACAGCCGGAACTTCCGGATCCGCAGGGTGAACGCGACGCAGTTGCCGTCCGCCATCCTAGCGGCGGTGCCGACCTCTGTGAGCTTCAGTATTTCCGCGGGTCAGCAGCCGACGCCGCAAACTCTGACTGTCGCCAATCTGAATGGCGCAGCGATGAACTTCACGGCTGCCGCCAGCACCACCAGCGGGGGGAACTGGCTCTCGGTGACCCCTGCCAGCGCCTCGGTTTCTTCGCCTTCATTTACAACGCGGATCACTGTCGCCGTAAGCACCCAGGGGCTGTCCGCCGGTACTTATCAGGGGACCGTGACGATCGCCTCGGCCGGAGCGATCGGCTCGCCCGTGTCGATTCCTGTCACCCTCACCCTCGGCGAGAACACTACGGCCCGGCCCGCTGGATCAAGCCAGTTTCTGCGATTCGTCGCCATCCAGGGCGATCCCGCGCCGACCCAGACTCTGTCGATCAGCAGCCCAAGCAGCGGCACGCTGAATTTCTCGATCACCGCCGCGACTGCCTCCGGAGGGAACTGGTTGCAAGCGTCGCCGACTTCCGGCACGGCGCCGGCCACCGTCACGGTAACAGCGAATCCAACGGGCTTGGACACAGGGGGCTACCTGGGCCTGATCAGCATCCGGAACACCGCTTCCGGTGAGAGTCACGCGGTGGCGGTGTCCTTCGTGGTGATCGCGCCTGCGGCATTGATCTTGCCCAGCCAGAATAGCTTCTTCTTCCAGGCCGTTTCAGGAGCCACGCAGTTGGCCTCGCAAGACCTGCGAGTGATCAACGCCGGCAGGGGCAGCATGAGTTGGAGCATTCAGACGATCTACCCGACCGGCGGGAACTGGTTGCAGCTTAGCGCCACGTCGGGAACTTCGACCGCCGGGACGCGTCCGCCGCCGGTTCAGGTGAGCGTGAATCCCACCGGACTGGCTGAGGGAGCCTACGGCGCCGTGCTGGTGATCAGCTCGCAGGGCGCCAGCAACTCGCCTATCCTGGTGACCATACACTTGCGTGTCCGGGCCACGGGCACGGCGCCCAGAATGGTCCTGGAGCCGGCAGGATTCGCCTTTGTGGCGGCAGGCGCGTCGGCCCCACAAACGCAGGTTCTTAGCGTAAGCAGCAACGGCGGAACGGCGTTGCCCTTCACGGTTTCGACGCGGACTAGCGACGGTTTGTCGTGGCTCTCGGTAGGTACGAGCAACGGGCAAGCGCCGGCTTCGGGCGCGGCCCTCCCAGTGAATGTCACCGCGACGCCCGGCCAATTGCCATCCGGCGTACGGACCGGAACGGTGACCGTCACGCCGCAGGGTGGGACGCCGGTAGACATTCCCGTCTCCTTGATCATCACGCCGGGTGTTGGGCCAACCGGGAAGCCGGGCGTACCGGTCGTAGCAGACTGCGTCCCGGCGCGCCAGATCGTAACTCCGCAAGGCCGGGTGACCAACAGCTTCGCCGTGCCCGTGGGTTGGCCGGCCAGCTTGTTGGTGAAGGTGAACGACGACTGCGGAAACAACGTGACCAGCGCGACGGTGGTAGCCAACTTCACCGCCGACGCCACCGTGCTGACGCTGAACAATCTCCGCGACGGACAGTACAGCGGCCAGTGGGTACCGCGTTCGACAAGTTCGTCCAGCTCCGTGAATGTGAGGTCGCTGGCACCGCCGTTGCCGGAAGGCACGCTGAGCCTGAGCGGGTCGGTGGCCACCGAAGTAGCCGTGCCGTCGGTGCCCTCGAACGCTGCGTTGAACGCGGCGAGCTTCGCCAAGCTGACCACCGATGGTCCGACGGCGCCGCTGACGCCGGGGAGTATCTTCTCGCTGTTCGGCAGCAACTTGGCCACCGGCGTCGGCGGCGCAGTCAGTCTACCGCTGCCCACCAAGATCAACGGCACCGAACTCCGCATCGGCAACGTGAACGCGCCGTTGTTCTATGTATCGTCCGGGCAGATCAACGCTCAAGTACCTTGGGAACTGGCGGGAGCGAGCACAGCGTCAGTGACGGTAGGCTTGAACGGCGCGTTGAGCGGTACCGAGACGCTGAACCTGTCCGCCGTGCAGCCGGGCATCTTCTCAACGGCATCGAACGGACAAGGGCAGGGAGCGATCCTCGACGCGCAATATCGCCTGGTGGACGCGGCGAATCCGGTAGCCGCAGGCGGGGTGATCCAGATCTTCGCCACGGGTCTCGGTCCAGTGAACCAAGCGGTCAAGACGGGCGAGGCGTCGCCGTCCAATCCTCCGGCGACGGTGACCTCGGCGGTCACCTGCACGATCGGCGGGGTGTCCGCTACGGTGCAGTTCGCGGGTCTCGCGCCCGGCTTCGTGGGGCTGTATCAGGTGAACGTGACTGTTCCCGCGGGCGTCACCGGGACTCCGTCGGTGGTGCTCACGCAGGGCGGCGTTGCAAGCAACTCCGTGACCATTGTGGTCCGGTAGGTTCTTTGGAACCACGGATGAACACGGATAAACACGGATCGTTGGAGACCAAAACACATTTCCTGAACGTTGACCTTTTCCTGACGTCGAGACGAGACCTGACACCGCTTATCGCTGCCGTCGGCAAGAAGGTTCACGTCCTTGGCCAGGGTCGCCATGGAGGTCGGCACTGGGCCAACTTCGAAGTCCCCTTTCAGCCACGCGGTCCGGCTGAGGCTATTCGAAGGTTCGCAAGGGTCGTTGTTGGTCTGCGTGGCTCAGCCAAAGCTTTGTGGTTGAAGGCCAGCGTCAAGAATCTCGACGTCGGCATTCAGTCGGGAACCAAGGTGGGCGCGACCGTCCCCTTCGATGGAGCGGTTCTAGAGAAAATCCGTCGCATCGGAGCAAAGTTGGTAATCACAATCTACCACGCGGATAGAAGCCGAGCCGGTCGCCTGCCCGAAATCTAAGACGCACTTTAGACTAGCAATTCTCCTGCCAGCCACTCGACATAGGCTGTGTTGCGCAGTCGGACTTCCGCCAGTAACTCGGCGGGCAACTCATCCAACTTGTCTTTGAAGAAGTGGCCGTCGCCGTCTTTGCTGCCGACGATGTTCCCCAGCCAGAAGACCAGGAAAAGGTTGCCGTCGGTGCGGCCTCTTGCGGCGTCGCCGAGACTTGATCCGTGCGAGGCGTGGAAGGGCGCGGCGAGCGCGCTCTCTTCGCCGAAGGCGCCGGCGGCGGCGAAGCTCTCGCAGCGCTCCACCATACGGTCGTAGAGTTGCCGCCAGGGCGACGCCGGCGGCTGTGCGGAGAGCACATCGAAAAGCTGGAGTTGCAGTTCGCCGGAGATCTTGTAGTTGAAACGTCCGCGCGTGGCTTGACCAATCACGTTGAGGACCGCGGCCTGCTTGCCGCTGCCCGAGTGGATGCTCAATGTGCCATCGAACTGCTGGGCCACGGCGGCGAGGTCGCGGACACGGGCGCTCAGTTCGTCAAGCGGCTTGCCGCCAAACTTCCCGGTCACCTGCGGAAGAACCTCCGGCCACATCTTGTGATGGACGTAGCGCTCCAGCGCCTCGACCGTCTCCGGATAGGCTTGGCGTTTCTTGAAGCCCAGGTTCGGCGGCACAAGCTGGGCGGGCCGGCCGCGCGCCTTCAGCCAATGCATGTAAAAGATGAGTTCTTCCGGCGTGGTCAGCGTCTCGGCTTCGTCCAAGGAGGGTTCGAAATCGAAGGGCTTGCCCTGTTTGGCGCGGACGATGGCGTCATACAGTTCTTCGTTGAGCTTCAGGCTGCGGACGAACTTCACGGCCAGGCGCTTGACCTGAGCCGCATCCATCTTGAATTCGCTCAGTACCCAGCGCTGCTCGTCGGGCGTGAGCAACACGGCAAAGCGGGTCTCGATCTCCGAGTCCGGCCAAGCCTGAGGATGGCGGAGATCGGCGCGCAACTCGAACATCCGCGAAGTGTCGGTGGTGAACTTGGTGTATCCGGCGGCCTGGCGGATGGCTTCCTTCACTGCTTCCACCGACTGGTCAATCTCGCGCTCCGATTGCCCGCTGACGATGAAGTGGTCGGCCTCGGCGTTATAGCCGTGCCGGAATCCGGAACGGATGGCGGCCCACAGCCCGGCATGGTAAAGGTGCCGGATGCTCACCCGCGTGTGTCCCGCGGCCGTGGGATTCTCACCGTCGCGCGCGGCGATCGCTTCATCCGTGGTCATCTCCCGCGTCGCCGAGAGCTGCACGGTCGATGCCAGGTTCACCCCGCGCTTTTCGATAATCCGGCGGAAGGCCTCGAACACCGCAGGCAGGCTGATCTCGGGGTGACGGTTGCCCGCGGCGATCGCCGGCAGCGCTCCCTGCGGGCGGGGAAGGAAGGCCGGGTCCACGTGCTCGGCGAAGTGGCGGATGCTCTGGTGGTCGGTGGAAGAGAAGGGGAACTGTTCTACTTTGTCGCCGACCACCCGCAGCAAGAAGGGCCAGCCGCCGGAATCCACCGCCAGCCATTTCGCTCCGCCAGCCGCAGTGAGAGAGGAGGGATAACAGCGCAAGCCGGGAATGGAGTGTTCCTCTAGAGTGGCGCCGCCGCTCACCAGCCGGGCCACATCGGCGAGTTGTTCATGAGGCACTTGCATACCCTTTCAGTGTACTCACAATCGCGCAATTCGTTAGAATGGAAACGGTTTCAAGGATGCCCTCATGAATCTATCCACTCTTACTCATCTCTACGATTTTACCGGGCGCACCGTGGTCATCACCGGCGGCGGCGGTGTGCTTGGAGGCGAAATGTTCTGCGCGCTGGTCGGCTGCGGCGCCAGCGTGGCCATCCTCGATCGCGACATGGAACTGGCCGAACGCATGCTGCACAGCTTTCCCACACCTGTCGGGAAGGCCATTACCGTCTACGCCGATGTCCTTCAGAAGGACCTGCTGGAGAAGGCTGCCGACAAGATCGTGGAAACATTCGGCCGCGTCGATTGCCTGATCAACTGTGCCGGCGGAAACAACGCCCGCGCCACCACCGGTCCGCAGCAATCCTTCTTCGACGTGCCTGCCGACGCCATCCGCTTCGTCGTCGATCTCAACCTGATGGGAACCATCCTCTCGTGCCAGGTGTTCGGAAAGCGCATGGCCGAGCAGAAGCGCGGAATCATCCTGAACGTGGCCTCGATGGCCTCGGTCCGCCCGCTGACCAAAGTATTGGCATACGGCGCAGCCAAGGCCGGCGTAGCCAACTTCACCCAGTGGCTCGCCGTGCACATGGCCCAGGAATACGACCCCAACATTCGGGTGAATGCGATCGCCCCCGGCTTCTTTCTTACCGAGCAGAACCGCTACTTGATGACCGAGAAGGAAACCGGCGAACTCACGCCGCGCGGCAAGACGGTGGTTGCCCACACGCCGATGGCTCGCTTGGGCGCTCCCGAAGACCTGCTCGGCGCCGTCCTGTGGTTGCTCTCACCGGCGTCGGCGTTCGTCACCGGCATTGTCTTGCCGATTGATGGGGGATTCTCGGCCTTCGCCGGGGTCTAGCTGGCAAGCACCTTGTCGTAAAACGCCGCCTGCTGGTCGAGCGCCGATTGGTACACCAAGTGACGGCGTGGGTCGGGCTGGTAGGTTGCTCCGAGGGCGGCAGGCGGTGGCTGAAGGCCCAGAGCGTCAAGCGCCATGACTGCGGCTCCGCGGCTGGTCCCTTCCTTTTCAGCGGACGCGGTCACCGGACGGCCGAGCACGTCGGCCATGATTTGCAGCCAAACAGGAGAGGCCAGGATGGCGGCGCCGCTGGCGATGATTTGGTGGTCGGCAGGCAAGTGCGGCGCCAGCGCGCGATGGATGAAGGCAAAGCGCAGCGCGACCGCTTCGAGCCCGGCGCGCACCAAGTCGAGCGGTGAGGTCTGCAAGGAAAGGCCGGCTAATGCAGCGCGCGCGTCGTCACGCCAGCCGGGAGCGCGCTCCCCTGAAAAGAATGGCAGGAAAGTCAAGCCATGCGCTGCCGGCTCCATGGCCGCGAGTTGTTCTTCGATGACGCTCGGGTCGGGAAGGCGCAACGTCTCCCGCAGCCAGGCATAGACGCTGCCGCCGTCGGTGGTTGCGCCTCCCAACAGACAGCGGCGGCGGTCGACGCGGTAGTTCCACAAGCCCCAGGGCAACGTCTCGGGCACCTGCTCGACGGCCACACGGATCGCGCCGCTGGTGCCCACCGTGAGTGCGACCCGCTGTGGAGCATCACATCCGCTGCCGATGTTGGCGGTAGCGCCGTCACCCAATGCCAGGAACCAGGGCTTGTCGCTTAGCCCTCGCCAGCGCGACGCCCAGGGTTCGCGCAAACCGCAAAATGGGTCACTGAAGTCGGCCAGTGGAGAGAACTGTTCGGCCTGGAGACCGAGGCGTTCGATCCACTCTTGATCCCAGGACAAGGTTCGACGATTCAGCAGGCCGGTCCAGGAGGCCACCGAATAGCTAACCCGCCAATCGCCGAACAAATTCCAGTAGAGATACTCGCCGACCGAGACCCAGCGAGCCACACGGCCGAACACGTCAGGCTGGGTCCGTCGCAACCAGCGCATACGTGCCGGCAGATAACTCGAGTGGATCATGCAGCCGCAGCGGTCGTGGATCTTGCGGACGTTATGTTCGGCGCGAAGCTGTGCGGCGTCGGTGGCGTTGCGGGTGTCGGCGTAAGTGAAGACCGGCGTGAGCGGCTGGCCGGTGTCGTCAACGCCCAGGACGTTCGAAACCAGCGTGTCGATGGCCACCGCTGCGATTCGGCCGGCGACGCCATGACTTAGGATCGAATCCACAGCCCCGGCCACGGCGTTGAGCAGTGCTGGGGCGTCGAGCGTGGACCCGCCTTCCGCCGTCGTTGCCAACCGGTAGGGGACCTGCGCCTCCACCTTCGGCACCACTTGGCCTTGGGCGTCGTAAAGCAGGGCGCGCAGCGAGGAACTGCCGATGTCGAGTGTGAGAATGAGCGGGGCTTGCACTAGGCGTTCACAGGGAGAAGGAGATTATTGCCACCGAGGCACCGAGGACACCGAGCCCGAACCGATCCACTGTCCTCTCGGTGCCCTCGGTGGCTCGGTGGCTTCATATGCTCGGCTATGCCTTAAGCCGGTAAAGCATTTCCCCGGCTTTGGGGACGAGCAGCACACCTTCTGCTTCACGACCAGCCCACTCTTCCGGCCGGACGGTGGCCGGATCAAGATAGCCGAGGCTCAATCGCTCGCAGCGCTCGCGGGAGATGCCGGTCGAGAGCGTCACTTGAATGCGTGGCCGCTCGATGCCCGTTGCGGCGTCGTACTCGCCGATGCCGCGCAGGTGTGTAGAGTGGGCGATCACCCCGGTCGGGAACTGCTTGAAGCGGTCCCACTGCTTGGTGAAATAGTCGCGCACGTGGTATCCGATCTGGTCCAGCACCTTGCCGTGGGTGTAGCTGAACTCGGTGATGTGTGGCGCGTAGACCACCACTTCGCCGCCGTCGGCGATCACCGGCTCCATCTTGTACATCCCCTTGGCGGCGGTCCAGATGTCGTCGTACATCTTCGGCATGACCGAGAGGACGCGGCGCACCGGTTTCGACAGCCAGACCATGTGGAGCTTCGAGGAAAGATCCGCGGCCTGGCTATAAGCCTCTTCCGGCGGACCGATGTAAAGTCCTGCGAGCAACTCGCCCTTCACCACCAGGCTGAAGCACAGCGTTGGCGTGGGAATGAACCGCGCGGCGCGATGGATCACCTCGCGCACCGGCGTCATCTTCGTGCCGATGATGCTGTAGCTGGTGATCAACGCGCCCAGCCAATGCGTGTAATTGATCAGCTCCGCCCCGCCGATTCCGGGGAAGAAGTATTTGGCGCCGCCCGAGAATCCCACCACTTCATGCGGAAATGTCGGGCCGCAGATGATGATCTGGTCGTAGTCGAAGATCAGCTTGTTCAACGTCACCGGAACGTCGCGATGCACGCTGGCGCCGTCTTCCAGACGTCCGATCGAGTGCCCGATAATCTTGTCGATCTCCTCGGCAGAAATCACGCCGATGGTGCGGAAAGTCTCTGGCAGATCCCAGCGATGGTTGAAGAGGCGGGTCTTGCCGAATGTCGTGGCGCGCTCTTCCGCGGTGATCCCGAACAGCGCGTTCAGTCCGGCATCGTCGAGAGCCTGATGCGTGCCGAGCGCGACCAGAAAGTCGAGCGCAGCGGCCTGTCCAGCCAGCAGTTCGTGGATCAGGCGGAAGAACTGCGGGATCGGGGCGGTGCGCGTGCGGTCGGGAACAATCACCAGGACGCGCTTGCCGGCGAGGTTGCTCTTGGCCAGCGCTTCCGCGGCTAATTCACGGATCTCCGGCGCACTCAGGAAGCGGTCTTCGTAGCCTTTCCCGATGACCATGGGATGCCTCCGCTCTCAGCCTAGCACAATGTTCGTGCTAGAGTTGGCGCATGGGCCTGAAAGGAAAACACATCGCAGTCTTAGTGGAAAACAATTATCAGGAAATGGAGTTGTGGTACCCGGTCTATCGCTTCCGGGAAGCCGGCGCGGAGGTGGTGGTGGCCGGTAAGGAAGCCGGGAAGACTTTCACCAGCAAGCTGGGTTATCCGGCCGTCGCGGACTGCACGATCGCGTCGCTGAAGGC
>CAYPHP010000037.1:0-5786 GCA_964410045.1 uncultured Acidobacteriota bacterium
AACAGCATCCGTGACCGCTTCAAGTTCGAGCAGGAAGCAGCCATCGACTTCCTGCGAACCATCCTCCGGCCGGGTAAGGACCAAGTCTTCCTGATGGCGTTTGACACCAACACCGAGGTGATCCAGGACTTCACCGATAACCTGGAGCTACTGACCAAGGCCATCCGCGACATGCGGCCAGGTGGCGGGACCGCGCTGTACGATGCGGTTTTCCTGGCAGCACGCGACAAGCTGATGAACGCTACCGCGGAAGGCGGGGTGCGCCGCACCATCATCCTGATCAGCGATGGTGAAGACAACCAGAGCCGGGCTGCGCGGGAGGAAGCGCTGGCCATGGCCCAGCGCGCCGAGGTGACCTTGTTCTGCATCGGCACCAATATTTCCGGGACCGAGCAGCCCGGCGATCAAGTGCTCAAACGCTTTGCGACAGAGACCGGTGGCCGCGCCTTCTTCCCGTTCCGTCTGGAGGACATGAGCACGTCATTTCAGAACATCAGCCGGGAGTTGCGTAGCCAGTACGCCCTGTTCTTCCGGCCGAACACGCCTCGCGACAGCACGTTCCATACCATCGAAGTGGTCTCTCTGCGGAAAGGCGTGAAGGTTCGCGCGCGCAAGGGGTACTTCGCTCGTCCGTAGGAAGCCTGCGCGCTATTTCACTGTATCTCCCGTTGCGCCGGGTGCTAGACTGACTTTATGGCCGAACAAACAACCGAAAAGAATCGCGTTCTGGACGCCACCCTCTCGCAAATTGAGAAACAATTCGGCAAGGGCTCAATTATTCGTTTGGGCGCCAAGGATGCACTGGTGCCAGTCGCGGTCATCTCGACCGGAGCGCTGTCTCTGGATGCCGCCCTGGGTGTCGGAGGCCTTCCCCGCGGAAGGGTGATCGAAGTATTCGGGCCGGAGTCCAGCGGTAAAACGACCTTGGCGCTTCAGGTTGTAGCGGAAGCCCAGAAGCAGGGCGGCATGGCGGCCTTCATCGATGCCGAGCATGCGCTGAGCCCGACTTATGCCCGGAACCTGGGCGTGGATGTGGACAACCTTCTGGTCTCCCAGCCTGATTACGGCGAGCAGGCGCTGGAAATCTGTGAAGCCCTGGTGCGATCGGGAGCCGTGGACGTGGTGGTGGTGGATTCGGTGGCCGCGCTGGTCCCGAAAGCGGAGCTCGACGGAGAGATGGGTGATCCCTCCATGGGCCTGCAGGCCCGCCTGATGTCTCAAGCCCTTCGCAAACTCACCGCTATCGTAGCCAAGTCCCGTACCTGCTTGATCTTCATTAACCAGATTCGCGAGAAGATCGGCGTGATGTTCGGCAATCCAGAGACCACTACCGGTGGCCGCGCTCTCAAGTTCTACTCCACAGTGCGCGTGGATATCCGGCGTATCGCCACGCTGAAGGACGGCGAAGCTATCGTCGGCAACCGGACCCGGGCCAAGGTGGTGAAGAACAAGGTCGCCGCGCCGTTCCGGGAGGCGGAATTCGACATCCTCTACGGGGAAGGGATCTCCCGGGAGGGCGACCTGCTCGACCTGGGCGTCCTCAAGGAGACCATTGAAAAGTCAGGCTCCTGGTTTTCGTTCAAGGGCGAGCGGATCGGGCAAGGCCGGGACAACGCCCGCCAGTTCTTGAAAGAGAACCCCGACATCCGCGCCCGGCTGGAGGCGGAGTTACGTAAGACCCTGGGTATTCCGGGCTCGGGACCTGCCGCCGAACCGGCCCCGGAACCTGTAGCCCCTTCACCTGGCGCAAGTTCCACCCGCCGGGCTGCGGGACGTTGACCGGCGACCCCCTTTACGCAGGTGTGTCCTATATGGAGAATAGGACTTGTTGTCTATTCCCAACCGCGTTGGTCTATGACACGATTCTGAAGGTCGGGACTCCAAGTTGCTTGAGGTTCCCGCCGTGCTGAAAAGAATGCTATGGGCTTGAGGAAAGTTCTGTCCGCAACGCTGGCGTTGGGATTGCTGCTGTTGCCCGCGATTTGGGCGCAGACTGTCGCGGCTAAGAAGCCGGCATCCAAGAATACGGCGCCAAAGAAATCGTCGAAGCGGGCCACCAGCAAAAGGCCCGCGGCATCAACTGCGGTCCGCAAGCGTCCAGTGACCACAGCATCCGCCCAACAGCCGAAGGCCAAGAGCCGTGGGACCCGACGCCGTCGGCGCGTCCGCGAACCCTTGCCGCCTGTCGACCCGACAGTTGGCGATAGCCTGAACGGGGAAGATCTGATTGTGCGCGAGGCCGCGGTAGCGGCCTTGGGTACGGTCAATGGCACCGTGGTGGTCACTGATCCCAACAGCGGCCGGGTCCTAACCATCGTTAACCAGAGACTGGCGCTCTCTCCCGGCGAACAACCCTGCTCCACGGTGAAGCTCCCCGTGGCCCTGGCCGCGCTGAGCGAAGGCATGATTACGCGGACCACGGCCATCCGCCTCAGCCGTCGCGTCTCAATGAACCTAACCGAAGCGCTGGCGCACTCCAACAATCGCTACTTTGAAGAGTTGGGCCGCCGGATCGGATTCCAAAAGTGGCGGGAAAGGGTATCCGAGTTCGGTTTCGGCGAACTGGCCGGGTACCAAATCAACGGCGAACAATTGGGAACATTGCCGCAACAGCCGGCCAAGTTCGGCGGCGTGGCGCGCATGTCCAGTTTCGGCTTCGAGATCAACTTCACGCCCCTCCAGCTCTCGGCATTCGTTTCTGCGGTGGCCAACGGAGGCACTCTCTATTACTTGCAGTATCCCCGCACTCCGGACGAGCTCGAAAACTTCCAGCCGCGGGTCAAGCGGCAGTTGAACGTCCAGCACCTGCTGCCGGAATTGAGAGAAGGCATGCAGGCCGCGGTGGATTACGGTACCGGCAAGCGGGCCTGGCAGCCCTTCAACACGGTCTACGGAAAGACCGGCACCTGCAGCCATGAAGGGCAGCACCTGGGCTGGTTCGCCTCATACGAAGGCGCACCCGATGGGCGGTTGGCGGTGGTGGTCCTGCTGCGAGCCAGCCGGGACGTCACCGGACCCCATGCCGCGGAAGTGGCCGGCAGAGTCTACCGGGGCCTCTACGAGCGGGGTTACAACGCATTCCGGCCCGCGCAGCCGAGCGTTGTGACCGGGGCGCAGCAGTAAGCCGGTACCAGTCCCTCAGCCCCCAGCCCCAATTGTAAATTTTGGCTAACGGTCCTTCCTTCGCGTCCGTCTAATTCTCTCAGGGGTTAGTATTAGGTGGAAACGTTCACATGAGTTCCGTAACCGCCGAGCGGCCGTCCGCACCGGGCACACCTCCGGAAACACCCCGCGGCTCGCGAGGCCCCTCGCGGCTGCCTGGACGCTGGATCGCGGCAGGAGCGGTTGTTGTGTTGGCGGCGCTAATAGCGGTGGTGACACTCAAGCCCGGATTTCGCCCTGGCAGCTCCGCTTCGAAAGGTACAGTCGCACCCTCGTCCACTCCGGCCGCACGCGGGACCCTGGCCCGCACGGTGCGCATCGGAGGCACGGTGGGGGCGGTGCGCTTCGTCAACATTTCGGCCCCGGCCCTGCGCGGGCAAGGCGGTCAACTCACGGTGGTCCGTGTCGCGCCGGCCGGTAGCCGCGTCCGGAAAGACGATGTGCTCGCGGAGTTTGACCGCCAAACGCAGATGAACAACTTCATGGATCGCGAGGCGGATTTCATCAGCCTGACCGATCAGATCGCCAAGCGCCGCGCGGAACTGGACATTGAACGTGAGAAACAGCGGTCCGACCTGCAGAAAGCCCGCGCCGACGTGGACTCTGCCCGCTTGGAGAACCAGCGCAACGAGGTGGTCTCTAAGATTGACGCCG
Source organism: uncultured Acidobacteriota bacterium (assembly GCA_964410045.1). Taxonomy (GTDB): domain Bacteria; phylum Acidobacteriota; class Terriglobia; order JAJPHL01; family JAJPHL01; genus CAYPHP01. The sequence continues at coordinate 3,817 of CAYPHP010000037.1, forward strand.
AGAAGAACCTGCAGCTCTTGGCGGAGGCCGAGGCCACTTTGAAGATGCAGGAGCAGACCTTGAAGTTGCGCCAGGCCTCCGCCGAAGCGGAACTGCGCGTCTTGGAGATCCAGCGGGAACGGCAGCGTCTGCAGATGGAGCACGCCCGATTCAACTATGAACGGCTCATTGTGCGCTCTCCGATCGCCGGCCTGGTAGTGCTGACGCCCTTTTGGAAAGGCTCGCAGATGGGTGTGGTTCAGGAGGGCGACCAGGTCCGGCCGGCGGCTATTTTCATGCAGGTCGTGGATCCTACTGCGATGGTGGTGAAGGCCCGCGCCAACCAACTGGATGCCGCCTTGTTGCGGCCGGGTGCACCCGCGGTCATTCGACTGGACGCTTACCCGGACCTGCAATTCCCCGGCCGCGTGGAAAGCGTCGGGGCGTTGGCCCAGGCCATGGGATGGTCCGACAAAGTGAAGACGTTTCCGGCCATCTTCTCGGTCCAGGGCAGCGATCCCCGCCTGATCCCCGATATCTCGGCGAGCGTGGACGTTGAACTGGACCACGAGCGTCATACTGCGGCTCCCGCAGGACCGGTCTCCAGTGATGAGCGCAAAGAGCCGGTCAAAGCTACAGCGGCGCCCAAGCCGGTCAAGGGGAAGCCGGGTTCCGCGGGCGGTCTCCCACCGGGCGGAGACAGATGACCAGCAAGACTGAGAAGACGGCGGGTCGCACCCGGGCTCTCCTGCTCGGGGTTCTGGCGGTGGCCTGTGGAACCTTGGTTTGGCTGGGTGCCGCCGGCCGCCTTCCCGGGATGACTCGGGCCAACGCCCGCGTCTTACCCTCTGCGCCGGTGACCAAAGGCGACTTCGAGGTCACCCTCAAGTTGCGTGGAGAAATGAAGGCGCAGCGCTCGGTCACTCTTGCCGCGCCGGCGAGTGTCAACGAGGTCAAGCTGGTCAAGCTGGCGGCCAACGGCGCTCCGGTCAAGGCCGGGGACGTGGTGGTGGAGATTGACGCCACTTCGGAGCGCGACCGGTTGCTGGAACAGCAATCCAGTGTTCGCCAGGTGGACGCCGAGATCGAGAGAGTGCGGGCTCAAGCGCGCATCCAGGACGAACAGGATCGTCTGGATCTGGCCCAGGCGCAGTTCGGCGTGGAGTCGGCCAAGCTGGAGGTGCGCAAGCAGGAGATCGTGTCGGCGATCGAGGCCGGCAAGGCCAAGTTGGCGTTGGAAACCGCGGAGCGCAAACTGGCCGAGGTCCAAGAGCGCATGTCGTCGCACAAGAAGGGTCAGGCTGCGGACCTGGATCAAGCCCAGCAAAAACGGAAGAAGGCCAGTAACGACGTGAACCTGGCGACTCGCAATATTCAGCACCTGACTATCAAGTCTCCCATCTCCGGAATCCTGAACGTCTTGCAGAACTGGCGCGCCGGAGGGTTCGGAATGGGGCAGGCTCCGGAATTCAAGGCCGGCGATCGTGCCTGGCCCGGGGCCGCCTTGGTGGAAATTCCGGATCTGACTTCCTTGGTGGTCGAGGTGAATATTGAAGAGACCGACCGCGGCCGGGTGGCGGCGGATCAACCCGCCGCGGTCAAAGTGGAAGCAGTTTCCGACAAGTCGCTACGCGGAAAAATTCAAGCGATCAGCACGCTTTCCCAGGCCAGCTTCGTGACTTGGCCGCCGGCGAAGACTTTCCGTGCCCTGGTGACCCTGGACTCCCTGGATCAGCGTCTCCGGCCGGGAATGAGTGCATCCGCCGACATTACCGTGGACCGGCTTACCGGCGTCATCCTGGTCCCGGCTCGCGCCGTCTTCGATCAGGGCGGCAAGGTCCTGGTTTACGTCAAGAAGGGAAACGCTTGGGAGCCACGGGAGATCACCACCGGGGAAAAGAACGAAACCCAGGTGGTGGTGCGGGAGGGTCTGCGACCCGGTGAGACGGTGGCCTTGGAAGATCCAATGGCTGGGAAGGCCGGGCCGGCCG
>CAYPHP010000037.1:5796-6707 GCA_964410045.1 uncultured Acidobacteriota bacterium
CGACGAAGTCCGAGAAGTTCTCCAGCGTCCACGAGCCGGGCCGGCCGCACAGCCCGCTCCAAAGGGGAAATCCTGATGCGCGCGTTGCTCGGGTTTCTCCTGGTGATTGTGCTGCTGACCGGTGGCGGCTACCTGGTGGCCCGTTACTTCAAGCCTCCGGTCGTCGAAATCCCCACTGTTAACGTGCAGAAGGGCGAGTTCCTGGTGAAGACGCGCAGCCGTGGCGACCTGCGCGCCGTCAAGTCCACGATGGTCAGCGCTCCCAACATCGGCGGCAGTTTGTCGATCGTGAGCCTGACGGCCATGGGCGAGCCGGTGAAAGAGGGCCAGGTGGTGCTGGCGTTCGACGCCGCCGAGCAACAAAACAATCTGGACACGGCGCAGTCGCGCCTCGACGAAGCCCAGCAATCCGTGCGAAAGCAGGAGGCCGACCAGGCCATTACCCGCCACTCCGACCAGGTGGAATTGCTGAAGGCGGGGTTCGCCGTGCGCCGGGCCGAACTGGACGTCAGCCGCAACGAGCTGGTCTCAGAAATCGACGCCCAAAAAAACCTGCTGACCCTGGACGTTGCACGCAAGAGACTGGCTCAGTTGCAGGAAGACGTTCGCTCCCGCCAGAAGTCCGGGCAGGCGGAGTTGGCGGTGGGCCGCGAAAAAGTCAACAAGGCGGACCTGGACGTGAAGCAAGCCCGCCACCGTCTCGAGCAGATCACGGTAAAGTCGGCCATGACCGGGTTGGTCAACGTCCGCCAGAATCGGTTTGCCAGCGGCGGGTTCTTTACGACCGGCATGGAGATTCCTGACTATCGCGTCGGCGACCAGACCTTCAGCGGCGACCCGGTTCTGGAAGTGGTGGACACCGCGGCGATGGAAGTTGGGGGAAAGATCGGGGAAGCTGACCGGGCCACCCT
>CAYPHP010000037.1:6717-13483 GCA_964410045.1 uncultured Acidobacteriota bacterium
CCGGTGAAGTCAAGTCGCTGGCCGGGATGACCTCGCGCAGCTTCTTCTCCTCCGATCCCAACAAGACCTTTGACGTGGTTTTCTCTCTCAAGCAGCAAGACTCTCGACTGCGTCCCGGCATGAGCTCGGAAGTGGACATCATCACCGAACGTGTCCGGGAGACGGTTTTCGTGCCTTCCCAGGCGGTTTTCGACAAGGAAGGGAAGAAGTACGTATTCGTGAAGAAAGGGAGTGAATTCGAGCGTCGCGAAGTCACGCTGGGCCGGAAGAGCGAAACCCAGGTGGAGATCGCCAAAGGCCTGCAGGGAGGCGAACAGGTGTCGCTGGTCGACATTGAGGCCCGCGGCAACGTGGCCCGAAAAGCCAAGAACCCGTTTGCCGCCGGTCCAGGAGGGAAGTAGCTGTGTCCTGTCTCAGAAGTTCGAGTGGGACGCCCGCCCCGGAGACAGGACGCTAGCCGCCCATGGTCGAACTCTGGAACAGACTGGTCTTCCTGGCCCCGGAAGTACGAATGGGTCTGGCCAGCTTGGCTGCGCACAAGCTGCGCTCCCTGCTGACCATGCTGGGGATGATCTTCGGCGTGGGCGCGGTGATCTCCATGATGTCGATCGGCGCCGGCGCGCGTCAGGAAGCGCTCAGCTTTATCGAAACGCTGGGCGTCAGCAACATCATCGTGGAAGCCCGCGAGTCGCCGAACTGGCCGGAGCTGCAGAAGGTGCGCCGGGTATCACAAGGACTGAACTTCAAGGATCTGCGCACACTCAAGGAGAACCTCCCGCAAGTGGATCTGATCTCGGCGCGGAAACGGTTTCGGCCCTCCAAGATATTCCCGACGGTGACCAAGGACCTTCCCAAGATCATGGGAGTTGCCCCGGAGTTTGCCCAGATCCAGCACCTGCAAGTGACGGCCGGACGCTTCTTCGACGCCGACGAGGCCGCGTCCGGAGCGGCGGTTGCCGTGCTGGGCGACACTGCCAAACGCGCATTGTTCGGATATCGCGAGGCTGTGGGCCGCTACGTCAAGGTCAACGAGACCTGGTTCCGCGTGACCGGAGTCCTGGCGGGACAGGCCGGTTATCAGTCTGAAGTGGAAGGCGTGCAGGTGGAAGATCCCAACCTGCTGATCTACGTGCCCCTGAACGCTTGCATCAGCCGCCTGGAAGACAACCAGTCGTTCCTGAAAGACGAGATCGACGGGATTTACCTGAAGGTGCGGGATTCCAGCCAATCCATAGAGACCTCCGAAGCCGTGCGAGCGATCTTGAACGCCACTCACCGTGGCGCTGGGGACTTTACGGTCATCGTTCCCGCGGGATTGCTGGAAGAGCAACGCCGCACACAAGCCATCTTCAACTTCGTGATGGTGGCCATCGCCGGCATCTCGCTGCTGGTAGGCGGCATCGGCATCATGAACATCATGCTGGCCACGGTTCTGGAGCGCACCCGCGAGATCGGGATTCGACGGGCCATCGGCGCCCGCCAAAGCGACATCGTGCGGCAGTTCTTGCTGGAAGCCACGCTGATTTCCATTGTCGGCGGGCTGTTGGGGATTGTCTTTGGCTTTGTGCTTTCCCGCTTGATCGCCTGGACTGCAGGCTGGTCGACCATCGTCAGCGGAATCTCTATCGTCCTGGCGTTCTCCGTCTCCGTCGGCGTCGGCCTGATCTTCGGACTCTACCCCGCGCGCCAGGCGGCGCAACTCGATCCGATCGAGGCCATGAGATATGAATAATGTCCGCCGTGCTCTCATCTGTGTTCTGGTTGCGTCGATAACAGGCCAAGCGCAAAGTTCGTTCTTTCCGTCGCCCAACTACTTCAAACATGCCTTCATCAAGCCGCGCCAGGTAAGCCTGGAACTTCCCGGCACGCTGCGTGACCTGGTACAAGACGGCAAGCTGCGGTTGTCGGTTGGAGACTTGGCGCGGCTGGTGGCGGCCCGCAACACTCAGGTCTGGCTGGCGCGGCTCGAGGTGCAGGGGGCCGAGCCGGCTGTGCTGCGCGCCACCGCTCCGTTTGACGCCCGGTTCACCGGCTCGTTCAATACCTCGCGCGCCAGTTCGCCGACATCCACAGCCTTGGATGCCACCACGCAGCTCAGTCAAAACACGCAGTTCAACTATCAACAACAATTCACCAGCGGCACCACCTACCAGGTCGGCGTCAGCGGGGTGAAGACGGCCAGCAACAACAGCTTCGTCTTTCTGAACCCTTCCATCCGCGCGGTGTTGAACATTGGCCTCTCGCAGCCATTGCTGCGAAATCGGGGCTTCTTCGTGCAGCGCGCGCCAATCGTGATTGCCCGCATCAACCGGCAAGTATCACGCTCCCGATTCGAACAGACCATCACCGAGCAGCTCCAGGCGGCGGAGAACCAGTACTGGGATACGGTGCAGGCCCGCGAGAACCTGGGGGTTCTTCGCAATTCCCTGGCGCTGGCAGAGAAATCCTATGAGCGCGACAAGCGGGCCCTGGAGTTAGGCGCGCTGCCGCCGTTGGACATCTTCCGTTCGCAGGCCGAGGTGGCCAACCGCAAGGTGCAGGTAACCACGGCCGAATATCAGCTCAAGCAGCAAGAGGACGCCCTGCGCCGGCTGATCGCTGCCGACCTGGATCCCACGGTTCGCAGCCTGCCGCTGGACCTGACCGACGCGCCAGGCGGATTACTCTCAGTGGAGAGCATGGACATGGACGCGGCAGTGGAGCGGGCCTTGCGCCGCCGACCGGAAATCGACATCCTGCGCCGCCAGCAGGTGATCGAAGACACCAATGTTCGCGTGGCAGCGAACAGTTTGCGGCCCGACCTGCGCTTGGGCGGCAGTTACGCCTCCAGCGGATTGGGCGGCAACAGCGGCGTGCTCACGGGAGGGCTGAGTGACGCGCTGCGCCAAGTCCTGGAGTTCAACAGCCCCACTTATGGCTTCAGCCTGACACTGAACCTGCCGATCCGCAACCGCCAGGCGGAGGCCGACATGGCCGCTGCGGAAATCTCCCAGCGCCGGAATCTTTACCAGCAGCGCGATACGGAGCAGCAGATCATTCTCGACGTTCGCAATGCCGTCAACCGCCTGGAGCAGAGCAAGGCCAACATCGCGGGAAGCAAGGCGGCGCGCGATCTGGCTGCCAAGAATCTGGAAGCCGAGCAGCGGAAGTACGAACTCGGCGCGACCACCATCTTCTTCGTCCTGGAAGCCCAACAGCGCGCCAGCGACGCTGAAACCCAGTTGCTGAACGCCACCGTTGCCTACCAAAAGGCGGCCACGTCGCTTTACCGGTCCACCGGGTCGCTGCTCGACGAGCGCCACATCGTGGTGGATCAGGCGTTGGCAGTGAAATAGCGCTACAATCAACACATGGGCGTGCCCGCGCAGATCACACGGCGGCTGTTCGACGTGACGGAATACTACCGCATGGCCGAAGCCGGCATCTTCCACGAGGACGACCGCGTGGAGCTCATTGAAGGAGAGATTGTCAAGATGAGTCCCATTGGCCTGCGGCACGCGGCTTGCGTGGATCGGCTCACCGACTTTTTCACATCTTCGCGCGCGAAGCCGCTCGTTCGCGTGCAAAATCCCGTCCGGTTGGATGATCATTCCGAACCCCAGCCGGACTTGTCGCTACTCAAGCGGCGCAAGGACTATTACGCCGGCGGTCATCCGAGCCCGGCGGACGTTCTGCTGGTGGTCGAAGTGGCAGACACCTCCGAAGCCTACGACCGCGACGTCAAGGTTCCTCTCTACGCCCGCCGCGGCATCCCGGAAGTGTGGCTCGTTCGTCTGCTGGCTGATTCGATCCGAGTCTATCGAGCTCCTGAGAACGGCGCCTATCGCGACGTGCAGGACTTCGGCCGTGGCCAAACCCTCTCTCCGTCGCTCCTGCCGGAAGTCGCGCTGTCTACTGACGACATTCTCGGCTGATCGAACCCCTTTGTGATTAAATTGCATCGATGCGTCTGAAACGTCGCCTCGTTGCCTTCCTTCTACTGTCGGTGTCCCTGTGGGCGGCCAGCCCACAGCCGGTACGGGCCAAGCATGGAATGGTGGTTTCGGTCGAGGAGAACGCCTCGAAGGCTGGTGTCGAGGCGCTCAAGCGCGGGGGCAACGCTGTGGACGCTGCGGTCGCCACAGGGCTGGCCCTGGCCGTTACCCATCCTCAAGCCGGGAACCTCGGCGGCGGCGGATTCATGCTCATCCGTTGGAAAGACGGGCGCAGCACCTTCATTGATTTTCGCGAGCGCGCTCCCGGCGCCGCGCACCGCAGCATCTACCTCGACGAGAAGGGTGAAGTCATCAAGGACGCCTCGATGGTGGGTTACCGCGCTTCCGGCGTCCCGGGCACGGTGGCGGGCCTCGAATACGCCCGCCAGAAGTACGGACGCCGCCCATGGAAGGATCTTGTCAAGGCCGCCGAACGTTTGGCCAAGAAGGGTTTTCCGGTGAGCGATCATCTTTCCCGGTCGCTTTCCTCAACCGCCAACACCAAGCTGCTCGGAGGATTTCCCGAGTCCAAGCGGATCTTCCTGCGTGACGGCCGACCCTATGAGCGCGGCGAAGTGTTCAAGCAAAAAGAGCTGGGGGCCACCTTGTCGCGGTTGCGCAAGCGGGGAGCCAAGGAGTTCTACACCGGGCGGATCGCGCAACAGCTTGCGGCTTACATGCAGCAGAACGGCGGCTTGATCACGGCCGAGGATTTATCCAAGTACCAGGTGAAGGAGCGCGAGCCGCTGAAGGGCACTTTCCGCGGATACGAGATCACCACAGCGCCTCCGCCCAGCTCCGGCGGCGTGGCCATGCTCGAGATGCTGAACATCCTCGAGGCGACGCCGCTTACCGAATGGGGAGGTTACTCGGCGCGGGCTATCCATTGGACCTCCGAAGCCATGCGCCGCGCCTTCGCCGACCGCGCCCAGTTTCTGGGCGATCCCGACTTCAGCCGGATTCCGGTGAAAGGCCTGATCGACAAGAAGTACGCCGCGCATCTGCGGGCCACGATTGACCCTGAGCGCGCCAGCCTGTCATCGGCGATCCGCGCCGGAGATCCGGCAGCCTACGAGACCAGCGGTGAGACGACCCACTATTCCGTTGTCGACAGCGAGGGAACGGCGGTGGCGGTCACCTACACGCTGAACAACAGTTACGGGAGCGGAGTGACGGTGGCAGGCCTGGGTTTCCTGATGAACAATGAGATGGATGACTTCACGGTCAAGCCCGGCGTGCCCAATGCCTACGGCCTGCTGCAGAGCGAGGCCAACACCATTGCTCCAGGCAAGACTCCGCTATCGGCCATGACCCCTACCGTAGTCACGAAAGACGGGAAGCTGGTTCTGGTGCTCGGCAGCCCCGGCGGACCCACGATCATCAACACGGTGATGAACACCATCCTGAACTTCCTGGAATACAAGATGAACGTGCAACAGGCCGTGGACGCGCCTCGCTTCCATCATCAGTGGATGCCCGACAAGCTGATCATGGAGCCCGGCTTTTCACCGGACACGCTGGAACTGCTGCGCAGCCGCGGCCATCAGATCGAGATGCGCAACGCGATCGGTGACTGTCACGCCATCGCCGTGGATTCACGCACCGGTGAATGGCTGGGAGCGGCCGATCCCCGGCTGGGAGGCAAGGCGGTCGGCTACTAATGCGGCGGGCCATATCCACGCACATGTTTGTGCGCCAGCGCCTCAGTACTCACTTGCTTGAGGCTATCGCGCGCGCCGGATTCTCATGGGTGGAGATCTTCTGCGCCCGCCAGCACATGGATTATCTCAGCCGCAACCAGGTCCTGGACGTGGCTGCCTGGTTTGCCGGCGCCCCAGTGAAGCTGCTGTCCATGCACCTGCCGATGTATCGCGATGAAGTCTGGGGCAAGAGCGGGCCGCAGGCGCGCATCTCCATCGCTGAAGTCGAGAAGGTGCGCCGCGTGGAAGCGGTGGACGAGCTGAAGCGGGCTCTGGAAATCGCCGACGACCTGCCCTTCACCTACGCCATCGTGCACATCGGCCACAGCGGCGAGCAGTACGACGAGCGCAAGATTGACGCGGCCATGTGGAGTATCGAGCACTTGCGGCTCTTTGCCCGTCAGCGCGGCGTCTCGCTGCTGCTGGAGAACACGCCCAACGATTTGTCGCGTCCGGAGTTCCTGGCCGGAATCATCACCGAGCTGCGCTTTCCCGACCTGGGGATCTGCTTTGACAGCGGGCACGCCCACATGGGTGAAGGTGTGCTGGCGAGCTGGGAGAAGGTGAAGCGCTACGTCCGCTCTACGCATCTGCACGACAACCTGCGCGACAAAGACGATCACCTGTTCCCGTTCGAAGGGGGAATCGACTGGAAAGCCTTCGCGCCGGCCTTGTGCGCTGCCGGACCGGATCTGCCGTGGCTGTTTGAGATCCATGACCCGTCAAGCGCGGCGAACCCCCTTCAGGAAGCTGGGCAGGTTTTCCACCGCCTGGAAGCCCTGACGGTCGAGGCACAAACCACATAGAGACTCGGATGACCTTCGCTACCATCGCCAACATCGGAAAATTCGACGGCCAGGAAGTAACCCTGCGGGGCTGGCTGTATAACATTCGCGAGTCCGGCAAGCTGCTCTTTCCCCAGTTCCGCGATGGCACCGGCGTGATTCAGGGCGTCGTCTTCAAGAAAGACGTGCCGCCGGAGACTTTCGACCGGGTGAAGAACCTGACCCAGGAGTCTTCTGTCATCGTCACGGGCCGGGTGCGCGCCGACAGCCGCGCTCCCAGCGGCTACGAGTTGCAGGTCTCCGACGT
>CAYPHP010000038.1:0-13449 GCA_964410045.1 uncultured Acidobacteriota bacterium
TCCCAGGAATCCCACCACCTTCATATTCAGGTCGGGGCGTTCCAGGAGCGATTTGACCAGGTCCACGGCCACTTCCCCGGTTCCCAGCACCAAAACCCGGCGCGGCGTCTCGTAGAAGCGGGCCGCGAAGTGCACCAGGGTGCGCCATCCCAGGAGGAAGAGCACCCCGATGACCAGGAAGATCACGACGACGTAGTTGCCCTCGCCGATCACCAGTGCGGGGAACGCCCAGAAGAGGCCGCTCAACAGGACTCCCGCCGCGCCGAAGCTCTGCAAAGCCCGGATGATCAACTCGCTCCGGGTATGAACTACGGACAAGTCGTAAAGGTCGTTGTAGATCAGGCTGACCTGGAAGATCAGGGTGATGAAGGCCACCCGCAGCGCCACCATTCCCAAATCGTTTTCCTGCACCAGCGGGCGTGCCCACCATTGCAGCAGCGCCGCCAGCGTGCCGGTGATCAGGACATTCTCGGTCACCAGCAGCAGGACTGTTTTCAGAGGAACATAGCGGCTGAACAGCTTGAGCATCGGGTTATGGGCTGGCTTCCCGGCTACGGGTCAAGATCCAGCGCAGGCTGACGGAGTCCACGTAGCGGTTGAACTCCTGAAGCTGGTAGAGGCTTCGGGCGCCGAAACTTTGGTGAAAGTAGGCGTACTGGATTCCCAGGATCAGAGTCCGGGTCAAGGGATATTGGAAAGACGGCCGCACGGTCCATCCGGCGCTCTGCTGGTTGCCGCCCACGCCGTAGATCCAGGTGTAGCCGCCGTTCACCGAAACCCGCCAGCGCTGGCCTCGGAGGGCCGGAGAGTAGGATGCCTGGACGCTCTGGGTCTCTTGTCCGCCCGTCAATCCCCCTGTGTAGAAACCGCGAGTGAAACCAACGCGGAAGACGCTGGCCCGAGTGGTTCGAGAAAGGAAGATACTGCCCACGGCGGTGGGTTTGAAGCCCGTGGACGTCGGCGTCGTGGCAGACGTGTTCAGTACCTGGACGGCCCGATTCAGCCCCGGTCCGCCGGTCATATCTACGGACCACCGCCGCCCCATCGCTACGTTGTAGGAGAGGGTCACGCTCTGCAACTGGGTGTGCCCGGCCTGGAAGTAGTTGCGTTGGTCCGAGAATCTGACTCCCAGGGTCTGGCGGGCCGTGATCCGGTGGCTATAGCCGAGATTGCTGGAGAACGAGTTGGACTTGTAATTCCTGAACGCAAGGCCTTCCAACGTTTCAGCCTCGAAGGACCGGTTCAGGCCGTAGGAGAAGCCCACGCGCAGGGAGCCTTTCGAGGAGAGCCGCTTGGAGATATTCAGGCCGGCGTTGCCATTGGCCAGGCGGCGTCCGGTCATCAGGATCTCTTGCTCCGGTGTGGTCAGGACCACGGGCTCGCTGATGATGTTGAGCAGATCCAGGTTGGAGAGCGGCACATTCAATCGCAACACCGGCTCGAACGGCTGCTCCTGCCGCAGGAGGCTGGAGAATTGGTTGGTGGTGGCGCCGTGCATACCCAGGCTGACCCGCCAACCGCTGGATCGGAATTCGCGGTCCAGAGTCAACCCCGCCGAATGGTTCAACTGCGTGTAGTCGAACGAAGACTGGTAGTCCAGGCTGGGAGAATACTGGAAGCTGAAGGCACCGCCGGCAAACCGTTTGTTCATCCCGATCGAAACGGAGCCCTGCGTAAAGAAAGACTTGGTCTCGGGGGAGAGTGAGCTGTTGATGAGATCCGTCGGGCTGGTGCCCACCGGCCGGTTGGACATCGATCCAGAGACTTGGACGCTGTAGACAGCCAATGGCCCCAGCTTCAGCCGGGTCAATGGCGCGAGATAATCAGACGCCGTCAGCGGCGGTGGCGGGGCCGGTTCTGTGGGTTCCTGGGCGATGGCCAATCCGGTTCCCAGCGCCAGCAAACAAAGTATGAGCGGCGTTCGCATCCGAGTCCCAAGCATAGGTGACTCCCTTCTACTTCACGTTGATGATGTCGCCGGGCTGCAACACCATCTCTCCGATGCCCTTCTCGCCCTTGAGATAGTTCTTGTAGTTGAACTTGTATTGAACCGACTTGCCGTTCTCTTCGCGCTGCAGGATCACGTTCTTCATGCTGGAGATCTCGCTGGGTCCGCCCTGTTCGGCCATGGCTTGGGCCAGGGTCAGGGGCTGCAGCAAAGGCATCGGACCGGGGCGGCGAACGTTGCCCACGAAATAGATCTTGCGGCTTTGGATGGTGAGTACCACAACAGTAACGTCCGGCGCGGAGATGAACTTGGCCAACCTCTCGGTCAAGGTGGCTTGGACCTGGGCCGCGGTCATCCCGCAGACCTCCACGTCCTTGATGAGCGGCAGGGTGATCCGGCAGTCGGGCCGGATGGCTACCTGGGCAGCGGAAACGTCCGGCTCCTTCCACACGTCGACGCGGATGGAGTCTCCGGCTCCGAGACGGAACTCAGCGGGGACGCCTGGCCGATCGGAGGGCTGCTCGGATTTTGATTCCGGGCGGGGCGCTTGCTTGGCGCCGGCCGCGCCGGGATCAACGGGACGCTGGGCCCAAGCCGTACCCGGCCACGCTAGGCACAGGCTGAGCGTAGCCAAGGCCGCCGCTCGCCACATTCGCGCTTCGCCGATTCCTGCAGTTGACTTACGGAGGGATTGAGAGATCATGGTTCTCCTGTGGATACGGTGGGGACGGTGAGCCGCTGGTCCAGCCCGCACTCTTTCAATTTGTACAACAGTGCCCGGTAGCTGATCCGCAGCATTCGCGCGGTCTTGCGCCTGTTCCAGCGGTTGTGACGCAAAACTTTCAGGATCAACTCCTTTTCCACTTTGTGCACCGCGGCCTTCACGTGAACCTTGAGCGGAACGCTGCCGTCCGGGCCCACGATCTGGTCCATTTCTTCGCGCAAGCTCGTCTCCAAAACCCGGATCAGTTCACCCTCGTTTTGGAGGATCACGTACTGCTTCAGCACGTTCTCCAGCTCCCGCAGGTTGCCGGGCCAGGGATAAGCTTCGAAGAGTCCCATCAGCGTATCGGAAGGCCGTTCGGCTGGTTTCCCGTAGACCCTGCGGTAATGGTCCAGGAAGAAGTCTACCAGTTCCGGCAGGTCCGTGCGCCGCTGTCGTAGGGGCGGCAGATGGATGTGCAGCACGTTGATCCGGTAAAAAAGATCTTGGCGGAACGCCCCGTTTTGCACGGAAGCGGCCAAATCGTGGTTGGTGGCGCAGATCACCCGCGTGTCCAGGGCGATCTCCTCGTTGCCGCCGATCAGGGCCAGGTTGCCGTCCTGCAAAACGTGCAGCAGCTTGGCCTGCAGGCTCACATCGAGGTCGGCGATTTCGTCCAGGAAAATCGATCCCTTCGAGGCCAATTCGAATTTTCCCGTGCGTCGAGCGACTGCCCCGGTGAAAGCGCCGCGTTCGAATCCAAAGAGTTCCGACTCCATGAGCGCCGCTGGAATCGCGGCACAGTTCACTTTGACGAAGAGTTGGTCGCGGCGCGGGGAAAGCCGATGGATCTCCAAGGCCAGCGTCTCTTTCCCGGTGCCGCTCTCCCCGGTGATCAAGACGGGGATATCCGTGTTGGCGACCAGAGAGGCTCTCTTCCGCAGTTCCACCATGACCGGCGATCGGCCAAACAGAAAGCGTCGAACGCCGTCGCTCTCTTCCGTCAATGGTCTTACCATCGTTCCCATATTTGTCAGCCCGCTCCTGTCCGCAGCCACACCCTCATACGCACGGAAAGTATGAGCAAGTCGTGGGCCAGCCCAGCTTCGGAAGCATTCCATTTATTTTCAATCACTTGCATGATCCACTCCCCACTGGCGCTTCGGAAGGCAAAGGGAAGAAAACTTCTCAAAAATCCCAAGTTTTTCCATTACCGCATCGAGCCGCCATTTCGGGTGAGTCGCCCGATACGCCGGATCACGGCGAATCGCGCGTCCGGGATAGTACTCAGTAGACTGTTCATTATCAATGTGATAGACTCTTTCTCGGGTCTTTGGAATGGCTCTTTCCAGTACTTAACTTCTAGTCTGTAAGTACTTTCTTCCCATTGACCTGACCTGCAGACTATTTCACTATTAGACCCTTGTAGGCCATGATCCCGCAGCTCAAAGCCAGCTCTCGACGCAGTCCGGAGGACGCCAAGATGACGCCGGCGAGCCCTGGGGATCGCGCCGTGGTGCTGCTCGACATACAGGGCAAGGTCGTCGAAGTCAACAGGTCTGCCCAACGAGAATTGGGGCTTGAGGAATCGCAAATCCTGGGCCGAAGTTTTGGCGACGTGCTGGATCGACCGGCCAAGTCCCGCGTCAAGGCGTTCGTGGAGCGGGCGCTGCGAGGCCGTGTGGTCCGCATGGCTGCGCGACTGGGGCGCAATTCACAGAACATTCGAATTCGCGTGGCGCCCATGGTGCAGGGATCGAAAGTTTCCCTGGAAGCTTCCTGGGAGACCGCTTACCCCGCCGCCAAGCCACCAGCCAAGGCGCTGTTCGACAGCGAAGCCCGGCGGGCGGCCTTTGAAACACTTTTTCAAGCTTACCTGGAACTGCAGGAAGTCAACAAACAGAAGACCAGCATGGTGGCCGCAGCGACCCACGAGTTGAAGACTCCACTGGCCGTCATCAGCGGAGCCTGCGAACTGCTACTGGGAGGCGGACTGGGTCCGCTCACCGCGCAGCAGCGGGAGATCGTGGCGCTCTCGCAGCAAAACTGCCGGCGTCTCCTGAACGTGGTCAATTCCTTTCTCGACTACGCCGCCGTAGAAACCGGCAAGCTCGCCCTGCGCCTCGAGCCGCACAACATCGCGGACCTGATTCAGGACACGGTGCGTTACTGGAAGCGCTTGGCGCAAGGCCGGGGAGTCGCCTTTCAAGCCACCGTCCCTCCGGGTCTGCCGCCGACGGTGTTTGACCGGGCCAAGTTGCAGAACGTCCTGAACAGTCTGTGCGACAACGCGCTGAAATTCACGCCCCCCGGCGGAGAAGTGACGGTCGGGGTGGAAACCCACTTCTGGGAGCGGCGGCTGGCCTCGGTGGTCGTCGGAACCGACCGCCGTTCGCTCAACGTTCCCCAGCACAACTCCATCCGTTTCTCGGTGCGGGATAACGGCCCGGGGATCAGTCCGGAGTATCAGCAGGAAGTTTTTGAAGAGTACTTCCAGGCGCCCGGAAGTCCGGCCGGAGGCATGGGCCTGGGGCTGGCCATCGCGCGCAAGATTGTCGCGGCGCACAAAGGAAAGATCTGGGTGGAGAGTGTTCCGGGACAAGGCGCTTCGCTCTGTTTCGTCATCCCGTTATAATGGAACCAGGTCTGCGTTGCGAAAGCGCAGGTCCGGCAAGCGGAGAACGAGGTCTACAGGAAAGTCATGCCTGAGGAATTGCGAACGGCCCTGATCGTCGACGACGAAGATGACATCCGCGTAGTTCTGCGGGCGACGCTGACGGCGATGGGCTACAGCGCGGTGGCTGTTCCCTCAGGGGAGGCGGCCGTAGATCACTTGCAGCGCAACCAGCCGCCTTGGGTGGTGCTGCTGGACCTGAACTTGCCCGGCATGGGCGGGCTCGAGGTGCTGCGCCGGATCCTGGAAATCAGCCCCAAGCAGAAAGTGGTGATGATCTCCTGCGATTCCGACGCCGAGAAGATCGTCGCGGCCATCAAGTTGGGCGCTTCCGACTATCTGGTCAAGCCCTTTACCAACGCGGCTCTCGAAGACGCCCTGGACAAATGCAGCAGCCCGGAACTCGTGGCCCAACCCATCGAGCAGAAGACCTCGCTCGGCCCGCTCCCGTTCCTGTGCTACAGCCAGACCATGCAGAAGATCCGGGACAACGCCGCACGGGTGGCGCCCACCGATGTCCCGGTGCTCATCGTCGGGGAAAGCGGATCGGGGAAGGAAGTCATCGCCCGCTATCTGCACCATGCCTCAAATCGGGCCAATCAGCGATTCGTCAAAGTGAATTGCGCGGCCCTGCCTTCCGACCTTCTGGAGAGCGAGCTGTTCGGATACGAGCGCGGCGCATTCACCGGAGCTGCCACCTCCAAGCCCGGAAAGTTCGAGCTGGCCCACAAAGGCACCTTGTTCCTGGACGAGATCGCCGAGATGCAGCCGTTCCTGCAAGCCAAGCTGCTGCACGTGCTTCAGGATGGCCGCTATTATCGGTTGGGCTCGACCATCGCGACCCAGGTGGACGTGCGCATCGTGGCGGCCACCAACGTGAAGGTGCAGCAGGCTCTGCAGGACGGCAAGTTCCGTCAGGACCTCTACTATCGCTTGAACGTCTTCTCCATCGCCTTGCCTCCACTGCGGGAGCGCCGGGAGGAGATCCCTGTGTTTGTGGATTACTTCCTGCGCAAGTACGGAGGCGAACAGCCTCCGGCCGTTTCTCCGGCCTTGCTGCGGAAGATGGTGGATTGTTCCTGGCCCGGAAACTTGCGGGAGTTGGAGAACTTCATCCGCCGGCTGGTCATCCTGGGTGAGGAGGGCATGATGCTGAATGAGTTGAGCACCACGACCGAGGAGCCGCCTCCTCAAGCCGTGGCCGCGGCTGCCGGAGCCAGCGCTCCGCCTCCTTCAGCGGCGCTCAAGGACCTCAAGCGGGAGGCCGAGCGCAAGGCCATTCAGGCCGCCCTGGAACGCACGCAGTGGCGCCGCAAGGAAGCCGCCAAGATCCTCAACATCAGCTACAAGGCGCTCCTTTACAAGATGCGTGATCTGCAGATGGACGCGGTGTAGCCTTGGCTGAAACCCACACTGAAACTTTGCCCGGCCCTCCGCTCACGGGTTCCCGCCTGTGGGTCCGGTTGGCTCTGCTGGCTGTGCCCTTGGGGGTGATGTACTACGAGACCCTGGGGGCGCTGCTGGGTGACTGGTGGAACGATCCCAACAATTCCCATGGCCTGCTGATTCCACCCATGGCCTTGTACATTGCCTGGCGCAAGCGCAGCCGGCTGACCGGCGTTCCCGTGCAACCTTCGGTGACCCTCGGACTCCTCGCCCTGCTGGGTTCGCTGGCGGTCTACTTCGTCGGACGATTGGGGGCGGAGTTCTTTCTCACCCGGGCGTCATTCATCGGCGTGCTGGGATCGCTGATGCTGTTCTTCTGGGGCCTCCATTACTTCCGGGTGCTGTTCTTCCCTTTGTTTCTCCTGTTCATGGCCATCCCGATTCCGGCCCTGGTGATCAACACGGTTTCCCTGCCGCTGCAAGCGCTGGCTTCGGAGTGGGGCGCCGGCTTCTTGAGCATCTGCGGTGTCCCGGTGCTGCGGGAGGGCAACGTGATCCACTTGGCCACCACCGCGCTGGGCGTGGCCGAAGCCTGCAGCGGTTTGCGTTCCCTGGTTTCTCTGTTTGCCTTGGCGGTGATCCTGGCTTACCTGCGCTGGCAGGGACTGGGGCAGCGCATCGTCCTGGTGGCCCTGGCAGTCCCGGTGGCGCTGCTGCTGAATGTATTGCGCATCGGCATCACCGGCTTGATTGCCGACTACTGGGACGTGAAATACGCGATGGGCTTCTTTCACCAGTTTTCCGGATGGCTGGTGTTCGTGCTGGCTTTCGGGATCCTGTTTGGCGCGAGTGCGGTGATCCACAAACTGTGGCCCTCCCCTCCCCCCGAGGAACTGGCATGAACCGAGGAGACGCACGCTTCTATTCCGTAGTTGGCTTGCTGGCGCTGGCCGCCACCCTCAGCGTGGCCATCCGTTACGGCGAATCCGTGCCGCTGAAGAAGGACCTCGGGCTCTTTCCCTTGAACGTCGGGAACTGGCGTGGCGCCGAGGGGCCCAAACTTTCTGAGGAAGTCGAACAGGTATTGAAAGCCACCGCCTACCTCTCGCGCCTCTACGCTCGCGATCATGAGCGCGCCTCGCTCTTCGTCGGCTATTACGGCGAGCAACGGGCCGGCGAGAGCATGCACTCGCCCAAGAATTGTCTGCCGGGCGGCGGATGGGAGGTCATGGACAGCCGGCGCGTGCCCTTGGAGATTCCCTCCCTCAACAAGACCATCGAGGTCAACCACTACTGGCTCCAGAATGATCAGGCCAAGCAGTTCGTGCTCTACTGGTACGATACCCACGGCCGGGCCTTCGCCAACGAGTACCAAGGCAAGCTCATCCTGGTCTGGGAATCGCTGCGGACCGGGAAATCCGATGGCGCACTGATTCGGGTGGTGGTCCCGTACGCCGGTTCCAGTTCAGCGCGTGCCGAAGCCACGGCCGCCGACCTGGCCCGGCAGGTCTACCCCTTGCTTCGCGAATACTTGCCGGACTAATGGCGATCCTCCACGGCTTTGCTTCCCATTCCGAACCGGCGTAGATAAAGGCGGAAACATTTCCATGTCACTGGTCGACAAACTGAAGAAACACGAAGCGCGGATCGGCATTCTCGGGCTGGGCTATGTGGGCCTGCCCTTGGTCCTGGAGTTCGGCAAGCACTCCAGCGTCTACGGCTTCGATACCGACGTCGAGAAGATCAAGGCCCTGAACGCGGGGCGAAGCTACATCAAACACATTCCTTCGACAGCCATTGAAGAACTGGTGAAAGGCGGACGCTTCCGTGCATACAACGACTTCTCCGCGCTGCGCGAAGTCGACGTCGCTATCATCTGCGTTCCCACGCCGTTGAACGAATACCGCGAGCCGGATCTTTCCTACGTGGTCGATACCGCCAAGACCCTGGCCCAGCACTTGCAGAAGGGCCAGCTTGTAGTGCTGGAGAGCACCACTTATCCGGGCACCACCGACGAAGTGATGCTGCCGATCCTGGAAACGTCCGGGCTCAAGGCGGGGAGCGATTTTCTGCTGGCCTATTCTCCGGAGCGGGTGGATCCCGGGAACAAGAGTTACGGAATCCGCAACGTGCCGAAAGTGGTGGGCGGTCTGGACGCCGCCAGCCGCGACGCGGCCGCCGCGCTGTACGGCACGGTGGTCGACAAGGTGGTTCCGGTTTCTTCCACGCGGGCCGCAGAGATGACCAAGCTGCTGGAGAACATCTACCGCTGCGTGAACATCGCCTTGGTCAACGAGCTCAAGCTGCTCAGCCTGCGCATGGGCATGGACATCTGGGAAGTCATCGACGCGGCTTCCACCAAACCGTACGGCTTTACACCCTTCCAGCCCGGACCGGGATTGGGCGGCCACTGCATTCCCATCGATCCGTACTACCTTTCCTGGAAGGCCAAGGAGTACGACTTCAGCACCCGCTTCATCGAACTGGCCGGCGAAGTGAACAGTTCCATGCCCTATCATGCCGTCAGCAGCATCGCCCAGGCTCTCAACCGGCGGCGGCTGGCCGTCAACGGCTCGCGCATCCTGGTTCTGGGCATCGCCTACAAGAAAGACATCGACGATCTTCGCGAATCTCCTTCGCTGAAGTTGATCGAGTTGCTGCAGGAGCAGGGAGCGCAGGTCGACTACAACGACCCCTACTTCGAAAAACTGCACCGCATGCGCAAGTACAACTTTCCTCTGCAGTCGGTGAGCCTGGAAAACCGTCTGGGCGAGTATGACTGCGTGGTGATCGCCACCGATCACAGCTCCTACGACTACGAACGGATCGTGCGCGAATCGAAGCTCGTTGCGGACACCCGCAACGCAACGCGGCACGTACGCGAGCACCGCGACAAGATCGTGCTCTGCTGAGCATCGAGCAACTTCACCCGACAACCGGACAAGTGGCACACGAAGTGCTCCTGTTAAGGTGTCTTTAAACGGATGTAATGCGGCGATGGAATGATAAGCGTAATGTTTTCTATGTCTTACGGTCGGATGGGGACTGCGTTCTCGGACCCAAGAGGAAAGGTTGTATGCAAAACCTTGCACTTAATGTCCTAGTGCGCGAACTCCTGATTTCAGGAGACTTGCCGTGAGCGGAGCCGAACGTCGCATCCACAGGCGCTTTGACATGTCCTTGCCGATCCGGATCAGGGTCAAGACTGAGATCCCGATAGTCGAAACGGCGACCAAAGACATCAGCGCGCGGGGCCTGTACTTCAGCCTTTCCGGGGAAATTCAACTGGGAACGGAACTGGAGTGCGAAGTCACGTTGCCGCCCGAGTTGTGCCAGGGCAACACCATTCAGGTCAAGTGCCGCGGGCGGATTGTACGCGTGGAGCGCCGCGAGGGCGACCCCAGCGTCGGCGTCGCGGCCACCATAGAAGACTACGAGTTCGTCAAGACCGACTAGCCCTTCCTTGATCCGTTGTCTACCTCTGTGGTAGCGTCACAACGGTTGTTTCTTCGTTGTGATTTCACCATGGGCTACTTCAAGCATCCCCAGGCAATCGTAGAAACCAAGCAAGTGGGCGACGGAACCGAAATCTGGGCATTCGCGCATGTGCTGGCGGACGCCCGGATCGGCCGCGATTGCCGGATCTGCGACCATACCTTCATCGAGAACGACGTCGAGATCGGCGACCGGGTGACCATCAAGTGCGGAGTGCAACTCTGGGACGGCGTGACCGTTGAGGACGATGTCTTCATCGGCCCCAACGCCACTTTCACCAACGATCCGTTCCCGCGCAGCAAGCACCGCCCTGCGGAATTCGCGCGCACCGTGGTCCAGGCGGGCTCTTCCATCGGCGCGAACGCCACCATCCTTCCGGGAATCGTGATCGGGGCTGGATCCATGGTCGGCGCCGGATCGGTGGTCACTCACAACGTACCTTCGCGGACCAAGGTAATCGGCAATCCGGCGCACATTGTCGGCTACGTCGGCGAAGAAGAGGAGTCCCCGCCGCCGTCCGTGGTGGTTCCTGCCGCGCCGGCGGACGGAACCACGTCGGCGCTCGTCGAGCTTCCCCTGGTGGAAGATCTCCGCGGACTGCTCTCCTTCGGTGAAATTGGACGCCAAGTTCCGTTCGAAGTGAAGCGCTACTTTCTGGTCTTCGGCGTATCCACCGCGCGGATCCGCGGCGAGCACAGCCACAAGAAGCTGCATCAGTTTCTGGTCTGTGTGCACGGAAGCCTCTCGGTGGCCATCGATGACGGCGCGACCCGGAAAGAGTACCTTCTGGATTCTCCGGCCAAAGGCCTGCACCTACCGCCAATGGTCTGGGGCGTGTTCTATGGGTTCTCGCCGGACGCCGTGCTGCTGGTCCTGGCCTCCGA
Source organism: uncultured Acidobacteriota bacterium (assembly GCA_964410045.1). GTDB lineage: Bacteria > Acidobacteriota > Terriglobia > JAJPHL01 > JAJPHL01 > CAYPHP01. The sequence continues at coordinate 11,091 of CAYPHP010000038.1, forward strand.
CTTCTACGATCCGGACGACTACATCCGCGACTACAACGCCTTCCTGGAGTTGCGCCGCACGCACGACCACTCATGATTCTGGCCAACGACTTCCGGCGCCGCTGGGAACACACCCGGGAGCGCTGTATGCAGGCGTTTGAGGCGGTAATGGAAAGCGGCTGGTACGTGCTGGGCGAAGAAGTACGGGAGTTCGAAGGCGCGCTCGCCGCATTCTGGGGCCGGCGCTACGCCTGCGGCGTCGGCAGCGGCTTGGACGCCTTGGAAATCTCCCTGCAACTCCTGGGTCTGCGTCCCGGCGACCGCGTCCTGACCACGCCGCTCTCCGCCTTCGCCACCACCCTGGCGGTGATCAAGCTCGGTGGAGTTCCGGTGTTCGTCGACACCGACCGCTACGGCCTGCTGGACCTGGAGGCCTGCCGCCGCGTCCTGGCGTCCCGCCCGGCCATTCGTTTTCTCCTGCCCGTCCACCTCTATGGTCATGCGCTGGACATGGAAGAACTGGCGCGAATACGAGACCAGTTCGGCCTGCGCGTCGTGGAAGACTGCGCGCAATCGGTGGGCGCTTCTTTTGCCGGGCGCGTCACCGGGTCGGTGGGCCAGCTTGCGGCCACCAGTTTTTATCCCACGAAGAACCTGGGCGCGGTGGGTGACGGCGGCGCCATCCTCACCGACGACGAGGACCTGGTGAAAACCGCGCGCAGTCTGCGCGATTATGGGCAGACCGGAAAATACCGTCATGCCCTGGCCGGCTACAACAGCCGTCTGGATGAACTGCAGGCCGCGTTGATGCGCCGGGCTTTCCTGCCGGAACTGCCGGCCTGGACCGCGCGACGCCGGCAGATCGCCGCGCGCTACCTGAGCGAGATCCGCAATTCTCAGGTCGAGTGCCTGGGAAGCCCTCCCGGCTGCGAATCCTGCTGGCACCTGTTTCCAGTGCTCGTGCCGCCGCCCCAGAAGGACGCGTTCCTCGCTCATCTGAAGGCCGAAGGAGTGGTGGCCGGCGAACATTATCCTCTGCTGATGCCCGACCAGGAAGCGCTGGCCGGATCACGCGCCGAAGTGATTGTCGAGTGCCGGGAGGCAGCGCGGATAGCCAGCAGTGAAGTCAGCTTGCCGATTCACCCATTTCTCACCGATGAGGAAGTCGGCCGGGTGATCGACGTCTGCAATGGCTGGAAAACCCGCTAGCGTCCGGCTGACGTTTTACCGCAACGGAATCGTCACGGTGTTGGCGGCGCGTGATCCCATCGCAACTACCAAGGGCACGGCCGAGCCGGGGGAAAGGCCCGTAGGGATCTTCACGTTGATCTGATACAGCCCGGCGAAGCCCGGCGCCAAGCCGGAGAATTCCACTGTGGCGCTGGTTCCTTGGATGGTCACTGTTGGCAAGGTCGCCGTGACCGCGGGCGGACTCGGCGAGGCGGCTCCGCTGGCCACCGGCGGATTCACCGCGCCCAGTCCGGTGCAGTACACCAACAACACTTCACCGGCGGCGGCCGGGTTCGTCGCGCTGACGGGCGAGAAGTCCGCATGCAGGATCGCGCCCGGTCCGCTGCCCGATTGATTCAGAGTGAAGACGCCCGGCGAACTGGGGGCCACACTGAGTGTGACCGTCGACTTGATGTCCGCGCCGCCGTTGGTGACCGAGACGGTCACCGTCGGATCGCTGACCTCAAACGGCATCAGGAAATTGATCTGCCCCGCCGAAACGTAAAACAGCGGTGCAGCCACGGCGGCCTTGGAACCGCTGGCCACCAAAACCTGTGTGTTCGACAGTGTGGTCGGCAAGGGTAGGGAAATCGCGCCTTCCGTGGAAACGGCTAGACCCTGGCCGAACAGCGAGGCGATCGCTCCGGCGGCCAGCGGCGTGCTGCGGGCAAAGCTGGCACCGTTGACGAAGCCGTCCTGGGGCACCAGGGGCAAAGCGGTGAGCGCGAATGCGACGTTGGGCAGGCCAGTGGCCGTGGCGGTGACCGTGACCTTGCCGGCCAGGCTCTTGAACACTGCCTTCACCGAGGCGTTGCCGTTGGCGTCGGTCGAGACTTGACCCGACACCGGATTCAGCTCGACGAGATTCGCGGGATCGGCGGTGAACGTGACCGTCACGCCACTCACCGTTCCCGCCGGATCGACGACGCGGACTACCAGGTCTTGCAGCGCGGTTCCGACCGGTGCGGACTGGCCGCCTCCGGAAACCAGTTGCATGCTGCGTGGCGCTCCCGATCCGGCGCCCGCGATTTGCCGGATGCGGTTGTTGCCGGAGTCCGCCACCAGAAGATTGCCGGCCAGGTCGAGCGCCAAGCCGCGCGGACGTGTCATCTGGGCCTGCGTTGCCGGACCACCATCGCCGCTGAATCCC
>CAYPHP010000039.1:0-13225 GCA_964410045.1 uncultured Acidobacteriota bacterium
GTGACGGTGAATGTCGCGGGCTTGGCCGCGGGGGTGTACTCAGGATCGGTAACGATCGTTGCCCCGTCGCTTCAACAGACGCAGACCGTCGCCGTGACCCTGCTGATCTCGCCGGTAACGCAGACCGTTCTGCTCAGCCAGAGCGGGCTGACGTTCATCGGTGTGGAAGACTCGGCGACGGCGCCGCCGCAATCGTTCGGCATTCTGAACACCGGACAAGGCACGATGAACTGGACGGTGGATGCCAGCACTCTGTCGGGCGGGAACTGGCTGAGCGCTTCCCCCACCAGCGGCAGCACCACGGCAAACACTTTGCAGATTCCCATTGTGGATGTGCGGGTGAATTTGCGCGGTCTGCGCTCGGGACAATACACGGGCACGATCCGGGTCAATGCGGCGGGCGCAAACAACTCGCCACAGTATGTGATCGTCGAACTGACGGTGCTTCCAGCGGGCAGCAATCCTGGAGTGCAGGCGCGGCCGACAGGGTTGATCTTCGCGGCGCAAGCCGGCGGCAACTCGCCCAGCTCGCAGAATATCCGCCTGGCTACCGGGGCGGCCGGAAACGTGGAAGCACGCAGCGGATTGCAGACGTTTGACGGCGCCAGTTGGCTGGACGTGTTGCCGCGGAACGGCGTCCTCACGTCGAGCGACTCACGAACCATCACCGTGCAGCCGAGCGTCGGAAGCCTGGCGCCGGGCGTCTACCGCGGGGCTTTGACGTTCCTGTTCAGTGACGCTACGCCGCTGCAAACGGTAAACATCTTGTTCCTGGTCGTGAGCGCCACGCAATCGACCGACGGTACGGGCGCGGCGGCGGGCTGCATACCGCAACGTTTGCATGCGGTCCACCGTACCCTGAGCACGAACTTCGTCGCGCCGGTGGCCCGGCCGGCGGCGATCGAAGTGCAGGTGGTGGATGATTGCGGGAATGCCGCCAGCAACGCCACGGTCGTGGCCAGCTTCTCAAACGGTGATCCGTCGATTCCGCTGGCGAGTCTCGGCGGCGGGATCTACAGCGGAACCTGGCGGCCGGTGACGGCAGCGTCGCTGGCAGTAGTGCGGGTGCGCGCCGATCTGCAGCCGCTCACCGCAACCGAGGTTGCTGCGCAAGGTTCGGTCAGCGCGAACACGTCGGCGACCGCGCTGTTCGCCGGCGGATTGGTGAATGCCGCGAGCTTCGCGCCCAACGCCGCAGTTGCTCCGGGCGGAATCGTCTCGGTGTTTGGAAAGAACCTGGCTGCGACGGGCGGAGCAACGACCCTGCCGTTGCCCACCACTCTGGGCGGAGCCACGCTGAGTATCGGCGGCGTGGACGTACCCTTGTTCTACTCTGGCGACGGGCAGATGAATGCCCAGATTCCATTCGAACTGACGCCGGCGACTCGGCCGCAGGTGGTGGTGAAGCGCGGAAGCGCGATCGGCGGACCGGAGACCATCACCATTGCGGCCGTGGCCCCGGGGATCTTCACCACCAATCAGCAAGGCACGGGACAAGGCGCGATCCTCGACGCGCGGGGACGGCTGGTGGATGCCGCGTCGCCCGCCGCGGCCGGTGATGTGATCCAGGTGTACTGCACCGGCTTGGGGCTGACCAATCCGCGCGCGATCACCGGCCAACCGGCCACCGGCACGTTGTCGACAACCACCGTCCCCGTCACCGCAACGATCGGCGGCCGACCCGCGCCGGTCCAGTTCGCCGGACTCGCCCCGGGATTTGTGGGGTTGTATCAGGTCAACGTGCAAGTCCCTCCCGGAGTCGCAGCCGGGTCAGCCGCGTTGGTGCTGAGCCAGAACGGCGCGCCGAGCAATGGCGTCACCCTGGCGGTGCGATAAGATCTGGCCATGCTTTCTGGGATCCTTCGCGACCTTCGCTTCGCTCTCCGCCTGCTCGCTAAGAGTCCAGGCTTCACCGCCGTCGCCGTAGGCTCGCTGGCGCTAGGTATCGCCGTCAACACATCCCTGTTCACGGTGGTCAATGCGCTGCTGCTGCGTCCGCTTCCGTATGGACGGCCAGATGATTTGGTGGAGATCAGTCTGCCGCGACGCACGATTCCCATGGATGAGCTGCGGCAGGCGCGCTCATTTGAAAGCGTGGGGGCATACTCGCCCGCGAACTTCCCCGTTGCCGGTGATGAAGGCACCAAGCTGGTTTTCGGATGCCGGGTTTCCGCCGGCATGTTTTCGCTGCTCGACGTGCAGCCCGCTCTCGGCAGGGTTTTCACTGCCAATGAGGAAGACCAACCGGTGGTCCTCCTCTCTCACGAATACTGGCAGCGCTTGTCGGGCGACCCCAATATCATCGGGAAAACGATCCGCATGGGCGAGCAGGACCGCACCGTGGTCGGCGTGCTGCCTGCGGACTTCACGCTCTTCTTCCGCGACGGCCACCTGTGGATTCCGCAGCGCTTGACGCAGGGTCGCCTGCTGGCGCGTTTGCGTCCGGGCGTATCGCGCGACCAGGCCGATGCGGAAACCGCGGCGATCCTCGCCGGTCTGCCACCGGAGCCCGGCCCGTCCGGTCAGCCCAGCCGCGGGCCAAGATCAAGGGTCACGCCCCTGGCGATCGCCTTCCTTCCCAACGACGCGCCCACGGTGCTGATCCTGCAAGCGGCTGTCGGCATGGTCCTGTTGATCACCTGCGCCAACGTGGCCAACCTGTTGCTGGTGCGCGCCGCCGGGCGTCGCAGGGAGTTTGCCATTCGAACCGCGATCGGCGCGGGACGCTGGCAGGTGGCGCGACAGTTGATGGCCGAGAGCGTGCTGCTGGCCGCTTTCGGCGGCGCCGCGGGCCTGCTACTGGCCCACTGGAGCGTTTCATTCCTCCGCGTTGAATTGCCGGTAAACCTCGCGCGGATCCTGCGCGGCGCCGAGGGGTTGTCGATCGACGCCCGAGTGATCGCCTTTACCGCGGGCGCAACGCTGCTTACCGCCCTGTTGTTCGGCATGGCCCCGGTTCTCGGTGCGCTCCGCTTTGACGTGATGAGATGTCTGCGCGATTCCGCACGTGGAACCGTCGGCGGACGCCAGCGCTTGGGATCGCTGCTGGCCGCCGCGGAGATCGCTCTGGCGCTGATGTTGGTTACCGGAGCGGGACTCCTGCTGAAGAGCCTGGACGGCCTCGAAAAGCAAGACCTCGGCTTTCGCTCCGATCGCGTCCTGCGCGCCTACTTCGAACTACCGGGCACGCGTTATCCACTCGCCGAGCATCGCCTGACGGTCTTCGCCGACATCCTGCGACAGGTCCAGGCGCTGCCGGGAGTGGAGAGCGCCGGCCTGCTTGCGCCTCAGTTCTTCCCCTTTGGCGGCCCGCGCGTGACCGGCGCGCCGCTGGAGATTGAAAGCCAAGCCGGAGTGGAAGCTCGCGGGGAAACCTACGTCGCCAGCCCTGATTATTTTCGCGTTGTGCGCATCCCGCTGATCCGCGGCCGCTTGTTTGCGGACACCGACACGCCTACATCCACGCCCGTGGCCGTGATTGCCGACGTGGTCGCCAAGCGTTACTGGCCGCAAGGGGATCCCATCGGCCGCAGGATCCGCCCGCAACCTGCCGTGGCCGGCAACCCCTGGGTGACGATTGTTGGCGTGGTCGGCGACACGCGCAACCCGATCGGACGCGGTCCGCAGCCGACCGTGTACCGGCCCTGGACGCAAAACCCCTACCAAGGCGGCGTCGTGCTGATCCGCGCGTCGGGCGATCCGGCGGCCCTGACGCCGGAAGTCCGCCGGGTGTTGCGCGGCTTCGATCCAGGCGCTCCGGAGTTTCGAATCGCCAATCTCGAAACAGCGGTTCACGACTACATCCGCCCGCAGCGGTTCAATACCTCGTTGTTCGGCTTCTTCGCCGCCATGGGATTGTTTCTGGCGGGCCTGGGCGTTTACGGCGTGAAGCGCCACCGGGTGAGCACGCGGATTCCCGAGATCGGCGTGCGCTTAGCCCTGGGCGCCTCGCGCGGCGCGGTCCTAGGGATGGTGCTGGGCTGGGCGGCCCGCACCGCAGCCATCGGCGCGGTTGCCGGATTGGCCGGCGCGCTGGCCTTGCAGCGGGTGATCGCTTCGGAGTTGTACGGCGTCAGCCCAACCGATCCGATTGTCTTCAGCGCGGTGGCGCTGTTGATCGCCGTGATCGCCCTGGCCGCGGCGTTTCTGCCCGCCCGCTGGGCCGCCAAGGTGGATCCACTGGTCGCGTTGCGTCACGAGTAGGCCAGGTGTTCCCCCTCGGTGGCTCGATGGCTGATCCTAAGTCCCTGTAGCCTACGGAACCCGGCCCAATGAGTAACTCGTACTGCGGCCCCCTGCCGGATTGCGGATGAGGATTCCGTGCTCCACGAGATGCAGGATATCGCGCAGAGCTGTGTCCTGCGAGGACCTGGTCAGTTTGGCCCACTTCGAGGTCGTTAGTTTGCCTTCCATGCCGTCCAGCAGGAGGTTGAGCATACTCCGCTGGCGCTCGTTCACTGGGAGTGTGCTGATGGCATTCCAGAAGCGTGCTTTCGATAGAACGGTGGCAAGGGTGGCCTGCGCGTTTTCGATCGCGCGGCCAAGGCAGCCGAGGAACCAGTCCATCCACAACGTGACGTCCAAAGTCCCCTGCTGCGTCTGCTCCAGTATTTCGTAATAGGCCGTGCGTTCCTGCCTGATCTGGGCGGACATGCTGTAGAAGCGTTGCGGACTTTGTTCGGATCGTGCCAGCGCCATATCCGAGATGGCGCGTGCAATGCGGCCATTGCCGTCATCGAAGGGATGAATGGTCACGAACCAGAGATGAGCCAGCGCTGCTTTGAACACATCATCCAGGCTGGTGTCCTTGTTGAACCAGTCGAGGAAGGCCGGCACTTCGCGGTCAAGTCGCGCGGATTCCGGAGCCTCAAAATGCACCCGTTCGCGGCCGATCGCGCCGGAGACCACCTGCATCGGACCGCGGGCGTCATCTCGCCAAACGCCAACTTTGATTCGGGTCATGCCGCCGCGTCCGGTGGGAAACAATGCGGAGTGCCAGGAAGACAATCTCTCGATGGTCAGGGGCTGGTCGTAACGGCCTGTGGCGTCCAGCGTCATCTCGACGACGCCGTCCACTTCGCGGTCTGCGGGCTTGAGCGCGCCAGCGTCCAGACCGAGGCGGCGCGCCACTGAGGAGCGCACTTGCTCTACGTTCAGTCTCTCGCCTTCAATCTCGCTGCTCTTCAAGACATCTTCCGTAAGGGTCTTGAGGACCGCCTGCTGGCGAACATCGAATCCGAGCGCTTCCATCCGCCCGATCAGCCGGCCTTGCTGATGGCGGACGAATGCCAGCTTTTGCGCAAGGTCGTCTCGGTTCCAGCGGAACTGCGGCCAATCCGGCAGCTGGTGGATGAAGTCTGCCATTCTCCGTACTCCTTGCGTAGATTATAGCCATTTTCTCCGCAAGTGATGCGGAGAAAAGCCAGTCCATCCGAACAAGGTGGCAACTGTTGCGGGAATGGACCTTTTCCGTTAGAATAAGTAGTTTGCGCCTGCCTCAGCGGGCGAATCCTACAGGCAGGTGTCCAGAGACATGTACGCGATCATCAAAACGGGCGGGAAGCAGTACCGGGTGTCACCGGGGGACGTGATCCGGGTGGAGACGCTGGCTGGTGAGAAGGGCAGCGCGGTGGAGTTTCCCGTGCTGGCTGTGGCCGGCGAGAACGAAACGCTGAAGGCCGGCAAGAACGCCGCCGGCAAGGTCAGCGGAGTCATCGTTGGCAGCGGCCGGAGCCCCAAGGTCATCGTCTTCAAGTTCAAAGAGAAGAAGCAGTACAAGCGCACCGCGGGCCACCGCCAGAACTACACCACGGTGAAGATTGAGAAGATTGAGGTAGCTTAGCCATGGCACATAAAAAAGGACTCGGCAGCTCAAGGAACGGCCGCGATTCGCAGTCGCAGCGTCTGGGCACCAAGCGCTTCGGCGGAAACCTGGTGAGCGGCGGATCGATCCTGGTACGTCAGCGCGGCACCAAGATCCAGGCTGGTGAGAACGTCGGACTGGGCCGCGACCACACCCTGTTCGCCAAGATCGACGGGATTGTGGAGTACGTCGACAAAGGCCGCATCGGCCGCTTCGTGCACGTTCGTCCGGCGCCGGCCCCGGCCGCCTAGCTTCTTACTGGCGGGCAGGCCGCCCGGTCTGCCCAACGCCATGTTCATTGACCAAGCCAAGATCTACGTGAAGGCCGGCAACGGCGGCAACGGTTGTCTTGCCTTCCGCCGGGAGAAGTTTGTCCCGCGCGGCGGACCCAGCGGCGGCGACGGCGGCCGTGGCGGCGACGTGATCATGGAATCCTCCGAGGCCCACAACACCCTGATCCATTTCCGTTTCAACCGCGAGTTCAAGGCACAGCGCGGACGTCACGGCGAAGGCAGCAATTGTACGGGTCAGGACGGCGAGGACATGATCCTGCGCGTTCCGGTGGGTACCGTGGTTTTCGACGAAGCAACCGGAGAGAAGCTGCACGATTTCGCCGTCCCCAACGAGCGCTGGGTCGCCGCCAAAGCCGGCCGTGGCGGACGCGGCAACGCTCGCTTCGCTACTCCGGTGCATCGCGCGCCGAAAGAGCATGAAGCAGGTTTTCCCGGCGAGGAACGCCGCCTGCGTCTGGAGTTGAAACTGTTGGCCGACGTCGGGCTGGTGGGTCTGCCGAATGCCGGAAAGTCCACGCTGATTTCACGTCTCTCCGCGGCCCGTCCCAAGATCGCCAACTATCCCTTCACGACGCTCGAACCGCAACTGGGTGTGGTGGTGGTGGACAAGGATCAGGGCAAGAGCTACGTGATGGCCGATATCCCCGGTTTGATCGAAGGCGCCCACCTGGGGCACGGTCTGGGAACGCAGTTCCTGCGTCACATCGAGCGGACCCGGCTGCTGGCGCACCTGGTGGACGTGGGGGAACCCGGCGGCGACGCGGCGCATGATTTCGAAGTGATCGCGGAAGAATTGCGCCAATTCGATCCGCGGCTTGCCGCCAAACCGATGGTTGTTGTAGCATCCAAGCTAGACGTGATGCAAGACCGCAGCCGCCTGGGATCGCTCGAGCAGTTGTGCCGCGAGCGCGGCTTGGAACTTTATCCGGTTTCCGCGCATTCCGGTGAAGGGCTGGAGCCCTTAAGGCTGGCCCTGTCTGAAAAGCTCGACCAACTCCGCGCAGCCGCAGCGTTGAACGAAGGCGCTGCCCCGGACTCCCCCGGAGTGGTCACTCACCCGTGAATATCGGCCTGTTCGGAGGCACCTTCGATCCCATCCACAGCGGGCACCTGGCTGCGGCGCGGGCCGCGCGGGAGCGTTTTCAACTGGACCGCGTGTACTTCATTCCCGCCGGATCGCCGCCGCACAAGAACCGGCATGCCCCGTTCGAGCACCGTTTCGCCATGGTCACGCTGGCGTGCGCCGGCGAGCAGCGCTTCGTGCCTTCGACGGCGGAAGCCCCGCGTCCGCGGCGTCCCAGTTATTCCATCCTCACGGTGCGCCGGTTTCGCCGCGAACTGGGGGCTGAAGCGAGGCTCTACTTCCTCCTGGGCGCGGACGCCTTCCTGACCATCCGCTCGTGGCAGCAGTGGCACGGCTTGTTGGCCGCGGCCAACTTCATCGTCATCAGCCGTCCAGGGTTTGACCTGGCGCGCGTGGAGACGGTGTTGCCGGGTCCATGGAAGCGGCGCGGAACGCCGCGCGAGCCGCGCGGCCTGGAATACGTGCTGGGATCGACGTCGGTGCACGTGCTGTCGGGAGTGTGGGCGCCGATTTCGGCCACCGACATTCGCGCGGCACTCTCGCCGCGCGCCACGGCGTCCGGGCGTAGCGGCGCCGATCAGAAACTGCCTCCCGCCGTCGCCGAGTACATTCGCAAGACCGGCCTCTACGGAGGCGCACGATGAAAGGCCGCCTGCCGCAGGAAGTCCGCCTCGTTCTCGAAGTCGCTCATGAAAAGCAGGCTGTGGATCCGGTCCTACTGCACTTGGCTGCCGTGACCACCTTCACCGACTACTTTCTGATCCTCGGCGTGCGCAATCCCCGCCAGGGCCAGGCCATCAGCGACGAGATCGAGTTGCGCTCGAAAAAGCGCGGCCTGTATCCCCCGCGCATCGAGGGGTACCCGCAAGGCGAATGGATCCTGCTGGACTACGGCTTCCTGGTGGTCCACATTCTCTCGGAGAAGGCCAGACAGTTCTATGATCTGGAGCGCCTATGGCGCACGGCGCCGAAGCTGTCGGTCGAAGAGGCATGACCGGCCAGTCCCCAGGTTCCAGCGGTCCTATTGATCCGGCCGCGGTCGAACGTTTGTGGATCGCCGCAGACCCCGCGTCGCAGCGGGTGCTGGAGATGGCCCGCAAGGTCGCCCCCACATCTTCCACGTTGTTGATCCGCGGTGAAAGCGGAGCGGGGAAGGATTTGCTGGCGCAGGTGATCCACTACCTCAGTCCGGCCCGCGAGGAGCCGTTCCTGAAGATTGATTGCGCGGCGCTCCCGCCCGAGTTGCTCGAAAGCGAATTGTTCGGGCACGAGAAAGGCGCTTTCACCGGCGCGCTGGCACAGAAGCGCGGACGTCTGGAGATGGCGGGCGCTGGAACCCTGGTCCTCGATGAAGTGGCGGCCTTGACCATGCCGATGCAGGCCAAGATCCTGCGCGTGGTGGAAGAAAAGAAGTTCGAGCGGCTGGGCGGCAACACCACCCAGCGCATCGAGTCGCGGCTGATCGCGCTGACCAACGTGGATCTGGAGGCGGCGGTCCGCCAGCGGACCTTTCGGGAGGATCTTTACTACCGCCTGAACGTGGTGCCGCTGGAGGTTCCTCCACTGCGGCGCCGCCGCGCGGACATCCTGCCGCTGGCCGAAGACCTGTTGGCCAAGCTGGTGAAGATCCACCGTCTTCCGCCTGTGGCGCTGAGCGCTTCCGCGCGCCGGGAGCTGGAGAAATACGATTTTCCCGGGAATTGCCGCGAGCTTCGCAACGTGCTGGAGCGGGCGTTGCTGCTCTCCGGCGGGCGTGAGATCCAGCTCAGCCACTTGCCGGCGCATTTCTCGCAGGGACATTCCGGGGCCGAAAAACTGATGTCCCTGGAGGAGATGGAACGTCGCTACATCGCCGAAGTGCTCGACCACACCCACGGGCGCAAGAGCCGCGCCGCCAAGATCCTGGGCATCAGCCGCAAGACGCTGTTGGAAAAGCGCAAGCGCTACGAACTGGACTGAAACCACGGATGAACACTGATGAACACGGATGCTCAGAACCACTCGTCCAGTTCGAGGGCGCAGAGCAGCGCGCGGTTCAATCGGTCTATGTGGGCCTCGCCTAGCCGCCCGATGTAATGCGTCAGAAGGCTCTTGGGCAGACTCACTAACTCATCGCAGTGAATGCTTGAGTCCTTCTTGAGCCCTTCGTCCTGGCCCACCGCGACCTGGGTGCTCAGGCCGTCGTGCCGGGAGTACACCGGAGCGCAGATCAGCGAGGAGAACTTCGTGTCAACGAGAGCTTGGCGGCTGACGATGACGAACACACGCTGGCGGCGGGGATCCAGAGATCCAGGCTTTCTGACCAGATACAGTTCGCCTCTTCTCACGGGATTCGCTGATACTCGAGCACGTCTCGGGCTTCGGCATTCAAGCGTTTGGCGTTGGCGTTGATGATCCTGGAGTCGCGTTCGTCGCGTTGCATGCGCTTGAGCCGGGCCAGGTGGGCGCGCGCGGCCTGTTCCACAAAGGCCGAGCGGTTGGAGTTCACCTGGTCGATCAAGGCCAGTAGTTCCGCCGGAAGTGTGACAGATGTCTTGACTCTCATACTACCAATATACTACCGAGGCGTTGCGGCATCCGTGTTTATCTGTGTTCATCCGTGGTTCCTGTAGAATAAGGAGTTCATGGGCCTGCTGATGATCTACACCGGGAACGGCAAGGGCAAGACCAGCGCCTCCATGGGCGTGGCGTTCCGGGCGGTGGGGCAAGGGCTCAAAGTGCTCATGGTACAGTTCATCAAGGGATCGTGGCACTACGGGGAACTGGATAGCGCCCGGATGATCCCCGAGGACCGCTTCCAGATCATTCCCATGGGCCGCGGTTTCGTCAAAGTGGGTACGGAAAGGCCCGATCCCGACGATGTGGCCGCCGTCCGGCGCTGCTGGGAGTTCGGCCGCGACAAGATGATGGCTGGAGAACACGAGCTGATGATCTTCGACGAGATCAACTACGCCATCCACTACGGGATGCTCTCCGCCGAAGAAGTGGCTGAGGCAATGTCCAAGCGGCCCGAGCGCGTGCATGCAATCCTGACCGGCCGCAACGCCCATCCGAAGCTGGTGGAGATGGCCGACCTGGTTACGGAGATGAAAGAGATCAAGCACCCCTTTCAAAAAGGCATTATGGCGCAACGGGGTATCGACTACTAAATGGCCTGGTTCAAAAAACAGAGGACGCCGCTGGAGCCGCCGGAAGAGAAACGGGTCCGCACCGAAGGGCTGTGGATCAAGTGCGACGGCTGCCGGCAGATCGTCTGGAAGAAGGACCTGGAAGCCAACTGGAACGTCTGCCCGAAGTGCAATTTCCACTTCAAGCTGGACGCCACGGCCCGCTTGAAGCTGCTCCTGGACGGTGAGTGGAAACAGTACGATGAGGGGCTGTCGTCCACCGATCCGCTCCAGTTTGTGGATCTCAAGCCCTACAAGATCCGCTTGGCGGCAGCTCAGAAGTCCACGGGATTGAAAGACGCGCTGATTTCCGTGGAAGGGCAGCTTGCCGGACGCACGGTGATGCTCTGCGCGATGGAATACAGCTTCATCGGCGGGAGCATGGGCTCGGTGGTGGGCGAGATGATTGTGCGGGCCATCGAGCGCTCGCTCGACCGCATCGTGCCGCTGGTGATCGTCTCCGCCTCCGGCGGCGCACGGATGATGGAAGGCGCGGTCAGCCTGATGCAGTTGGCTCGGATCAGCGCGGCCCTGGCGCGCCTGCATGAGAAGCGCGTCCCCTACGTGAGCATCTTGACCGACCCCACCACCGGCGGGGTCACCGCCAGTTATGCCATGTTGGGCGACCTAAACATCGCCGAGCCGGGCGCGCTGATCGGCTTTGCCGGTCCGCGGGTGATCGAGCAGACCATCCGCCAGAAGCTGCCGGCCGGTTTCCAGCGCGCCGAGTTTTTGCTGGAGCACGGCATGCTTGACTCCGTGGTCCAGCGCAAGGATCTGAAGCCTTACATCTCACGAGCCCTCGATTTCTTCGGGTACTAAGGCACAGCGATGATGGACTATCAGGCTGCTGTCGCCCATCTCCTTTCCCTGGGATTGGAGTTGAAGGCCGGCAAGTTCGGCCTGGAGAACATCACCCGGTTGGCCGCAGCGCTGAACCATCCGGAACGCTCCTGCCCGGCGGTGTTGATCGCCGGGACCAACGGCAAAGGGTCCACGGCGGCCATGACCGAGTCTGTTCTGCGGGCCGCGGGATACCGCACGGGCCTCTACACCTCGCCGCACTTGGTGCGCATCAACGAGCGCATCAGAGTGGACAGCGAGGAGATCAGCGACCACGAGTTTGCCGCTTGCTGCAACCGGGTCCATGAAGCCGTTGAGCGGCTGCTGGCTAACGGCGAACTGGAGAAACATCCCAGTTTCTTTGAATGCCTGACGGCTCTGGCGTTTCTTCATTTTCAGGACACCGCCTGCCAGATTGTGGTGCTTGAAGTGGGGATGGGCGGGCGTCTCGACGCGACCAATATCGTGCGTCCGTTGGTATCCGTGATCACGCCGGTGGACTTCGACCACGAACAGTACCTGGGAAACACGATCGAGCAGATCGCCGCTGAGAAAGCCGGGATCATCAAGCCGGGCGGCGTGGTGGTGATGTCGCCGCAGCGCCCGGAGGCCGAACAGGTGATCGTCAAAACGGCCGCGGACAGCAGCTCCAGGCTGGTGCGCGCCGCCGCGGCTCGTGCCGCGTCGTACGAACTGGGCCTCAAGGGCGCACATCAAGCCGAGAACGCCGCCACCGTGCTTGCGGTGATCGACGAGTTACGCGCGCATGGATGGGACCTGCCCGAAGGCGCGGTTCGCCGGGGACTCGCTGAGACGGTATGGCCGGGGCGTCTGGAATGCGTGGGCTCGCGTCCGGCAGTGTACTTGGATGGCGCGCACAATCCCTCTGGCGCGCGGGTGCTGCGTGCATTCTTGGAAACCACCCCGCACCCACGCGTGCTGATCTTCGGGGCCATGCGCGACAAAGCTGTGGAAGAGATTGCCGGCATCCTGTTTCCCGCCGTCGATGCGGTGGTGCTGACCGAGCCTTCGCACAAGCGCGCCGCCGGCGTCGCGACCCTGTGTGAAGTCACCGGACACTTTTGCGAGAATCTCCACGAGCAGCCGAACCCGGAACAGGCGTTGGAACAGGCCGTGCGACTGGCGGGCGTCGAGGGCACGGTTGTTGCGGCCGGATCGCTGTACCTGGTTGGGGATCTCAAGGCCGCAAAGGTCTTCTGTTAATGTTCGCCTTCCTCCGCTCGTTGTTCTTCACCGATCCGCTGATCTACCTCTACACCATCGTCATGGGGTTCTTCTCCATGCTCGGATCTCTGTGGGACTCGACCGGAAAGTTCCAGCACGGTTGCGCGCGGATCTGGGCGCGCCTGATCCTGGGGACGAGCGGAATCCGGGTGCGCGTGGTTGGCCTCGAAAACTTCGAGCCGGGCCGGGCGTACATCTTCTGCAGCAACCACCTGAGCCTGATGGATACACCGGTGGTGTTCGGGTATCTTCCCGTGCAGTTCCGGATGATGGCCAAGAAAGGCCTGTTCCGGTTGCCGTTTCTGGGCTGGCATCTGCGGCGTTCGGGCCACTTGGCGGTGGATCGCAAAAACGCCAAGGAGGCGATGCGCAGCTTCGAGCTGGCGGCGCAACGGGTGCGCGAAGGCACGCCCATGGTTTTCTTCCCGGAAGGGACGCGCAGCCGCGACGGCGTGTTGCACGATTTCAAGCGCGGCGCGTTTCTGCTGGCGATCAAGGCCGGCGTGCCCGTGGTGCCCATGGCCATTCGCGGTACCCGCGAATGCCTGCTGCCTGATACCCTGGTAGTGCGGTCCGGACAGGCGACCTTGACCATCGGCAGGCCGATCTCCTGCCAAGGAATGACCCATCGGGACGCAGGACGCCTGGCGGCGGAAGCGCGCCAGGCCATTGGAGCAATGTTGCATGAGCAGGCCTCTGATCGGAGTTTCGTGCCGGCTGCACCAGACGG
>CAYPHP010000040.1:0-6424 GCA_964410045.1 uncultured Acidobacteriota bacterium
CCACACTTGCTCGAACTCCACCGCCTTGTTGAATGCCGCGGCCGGGCGCGCGCCGGGGCGGTCGGCAATTTCTTCGTCGAGATCCAGGTATTCGAAGACCTTGGCCGACGCGCCGAGCGCCTGCTGGAAGGCGTTGTTGATTCCCGTCAGCCGCTTGACCGGTTCGTACATCTTCAGCAGCGCGTAGACAAACACCAGGAACGATCCGGGTGTAAGGATCTGGGCCTTGATGCGATCGCGGCCAGAAGAATGACGATCATCACTCCGCCCAGCAGTTCCATCAGCGGCGAGGTCAGGGCCTGGGCGCGCACGTAGCGCAGATTCACCTGGAACAGCCGCCGCGCAGCCTCCCGGAATCGGCGAACTTCCCAGCCCTCCATGCCGAAGGCTTTCACGATGCGGTTGCCGCTGATGGTCTCCTGGAGAATCTGGCTGAGGTCGGCGACGTTGTCCTGCGAAGTGCGCGACGACTTCCTGACCCTGCGCCCGATCCGCGACGCCGCGTACAGGACCACGACCACCAGCAGCGGCAGGGCCACCGCCGCCAGCTTGGGATCAAGCATCAGCAGGACCGCCACCATCCCCACCAAAGTGAAGCTCTGACGCAGGAAATCGGCCAGCAGGTGCGAGACCGCCAGCTGGATCTTCTCAATGTCGTTGATGATCGCCGACATCAGCTTTCCGGTGGAGTGCTCCTTGAAGAAGCGTACCGACTGGCGAATGATCTTCTCGTACACCTGGTTGCGCAGGTCGCTGATGACCGCGAAGCCGATGTAGTGCACCAGGTAGGCCGCGGCGTATTCGAAGAGCGCCTTGCCCAGGGTGACCGCGAAAATGGCCACCGCCACGACGGTCCAGACATTGTGCAGGACCGCGGGAACGAAGTTGCGCAGGTCCAGGGCGTAGTTGATGTACGGGACGGTCAGCAAGAGGATGCTTTGGCCGTCTGATTGGGGATTGAGCACCCGGTCGAAGACCGGCCCGATCAGCAGGGCGGTCAACGCTTCGAACACCCCCACCCCGGCCATCAGCAGCACGGCAAACGCCAGCCGCCAGGAGTAGGGACGCACGTAGCGCAGCAACCGCCAAAGCTCGCGCATAAACTATTGATTATACCAGAGTTAGTCCTTCGCCCCGGGCCTGAAACCCGGGCCTCTCCAGATTCATCGAATAATCCGATGGATTGACTCCATACTTTCTATTTGTCTATGAGTCGATCCCTGCATAGACTGGAGATAGGAGAAGGGCTTCTATGAATCAGATGAAAACGTTGGTTCTGCTGTCGACCTTGACGGCCTTGTTCCTTTGGGCCGGGCACGCCCTTGGGGGTCAAGGCGGTCTGATCCTGGCGCTCGTGGTGGCGGCGTTGATGAATCTGGGCGCCTATTGGTTTTCCGACCGGATCGTTCTGCGGATGTACAACGCCCAGGAAGTCGCCCCGGGCGACCAGCCTGGGCTGCATGCGATGGTTCGCGAGCTGGCGCTGCGAGCCAACCTGCCGATGCCTCGCGTGTTTCTGATCCCAGAGGACGCTCCGAACGCGTTTGCCACAGGCCGCAGTCCTGAGCGCGGCGTGGTGGCGGTGACGGCAGGCTTGCTCCGGCTCCTCAACAAGCAGGAGATCGCCGGAGTGATCGCGCATGAGTTGGGTCATATTCGCAATCGCGACACCTTGATCATGAGCCTCGCGGCGACCCTGGCGGGCGCCTTGAGCATGCTGGCCAATGCCGCAATGTGGGGAGCGTTCATGGGCGGCCGCTCCGACGACGACGAAGGCGCTTCCCATCCGATGGCCGGGTTGCTGGGAGTCCTGATTGCGCCGATCGCCGCGTCGCTGGTGCAGATGAGCATTTCCCGCACCCGCGAGTTCCTGGCCGACGAGGCCGCCGCCAGTTTCACCGGCCAGCCGCTGGTCCTGGCCCAGGCTCTGCGCAAGATCGAGGCCTGGAGCCATGAGATCCCGATGCAGAGCGGCTCACCGGCCACCGCCCACATGTTCATCCTGAATCCGTTCACTGGCGGCGGGTTGATGCGTTTGTTCAGCACTCACCCGCCCACGGCGGAACGCGTGGCCCGCCTGGAGGCTCTCGCTCAGTCACCCATGGTATCGGTGGCGTGATTCCGCCGACCCTGTTCCCGTTTGCCGACTATTGGGGATTTTACCTGGGCTTCACCGCGTTCGTGCTGGTGCTGCTGGCACTGGACCTCGGAGTCTTTCACCGGCATGCGCACGAGGTGTCGTTCCGGGAGGCCACTGCCTGGAGCGTGATCTGGATCGCGCTCTCGCTGGCCTTCAACTACGGCTTCTACCGGTACGCGCTCGCGAAATTCACCCCGGACGTGGCCCGGCAAGCGGGATTGGAATTCCTGACTGGGTATGTGATCGAGAAGACCCTGTCCCTCGACAATATCTTCGTCTTCGTGGCGGTGTTCACCTACTTCGGGATTCCGGCGATGTACCAGCACCGGGTGCTGTTCTTCGGAATCATCGGCGCGCTGGCCTTTCGCGCGGTGTTCATTGCCCTGGGTTCCGCCCTGTTGAAGTATCACTGGGTGATTCTGCTGTTCGGCGGGTTTCTGATTCTGACCGGCATCAAGATGATGTTCGCGCCGGCCCAGGCGATCGATCCCGAGAAGAATTTTGTGCTACGGCTCTTCCGACGGTGGACTCCTGTGACTGCGGAGTTGCACGGACCGCGGTTCTTTGTCCGCCTGAAGGGAGTGCTGCACGCTACGCCGCTGTTCCTGACGCTTCTGTTTGTCGAGATGAGTGACATTATCTTTGCGGTCGATTCGGTCCCGGCCATCTTCGCCATCACCAAAGAGCCGTTGATTGTGTTCACCTCCAACGTCTTCGCGATTCTCGGCCTGCGCGCGCTGTACTTCCTGCTGGCCGGCGCCGCCAGCCGCTTTCATCTGCTCAAGTACGGCCTTGCGGCAGTCCTGATGTTTGTGGGATTGAAGATGATCTGGCTGAACCAGGCATTCGGAGGCCAGTTCCCGATCCTGTGGTCGCTGGCGATCATCGGCACGCTGATTACCGTCCCGATTGTCGCGTCGCTGCTGCGTCCGCCGGTTCGTGACGCGGAGCAGGAGGGCTAGCTGCCCCTGCGACCCAAGATTTCTTCCAGCCGCGCACGGAACTTCTTCTCTAACCCTTCCTCGGTCGGCTGATAGTAGCGCCGGCCGGCCAGGTTCTCGGGCAGACAAGGCATGTCGGCAGCGATTCGCTCGGGAAGATCGTGCGCGTACTGATACCCCTTGCCGTAACCCACTTCCTTCATCAACGGAGTCGGAGCGTTGCGCAGATGCAACGGGACCGGCTCGGCGACGGTGCGCTGGACGTCTTCGCCGACCTCGCCATAAGCGGTGTACAAGGCGTTCGATTTGGGCGCGAGAGCAAGGTAGATAGCGGCCTCGGCCAACGCCAGATTGCCTTCCGGCAGGCCCACAAAGTGGACCGCCTGCATCGCCGCGACGCACAGCGGCAAGGCTTGCGGATCGGCCAGGCCAATGTCTTCGCTGGCCATGCGGATCAGGCGGCGGGCGACGTAGAGCGGGTCTTCGCCGCCTTCCAGAATTCGTGCCAGCCAATAGAGCGTGGCGTCGGCATCGGAATTGCGCACCGACTTGTGCAGCGCCGAGATCAGGTTGAAGTGCTCTTCACCCGACTTGTCGTAGAGCAGGATCTTGCGCTGGATGGCGTCCTCGACGATGGCGTCGGTCACCGGCCCATCGCCGGCGGCGGCCACTGCCGCCTCCAGGATGTTGTAGGCGGCGCGGGCATCGCCATTGGCGAAGACCGCGATCTGCCGCAGCAAGTGCTCGGCGATCTCCACCGTCTTCGATCCCAGCCCGCGTTCCGCATCAGCCAAAGCACGCTGTAACAGCGTGATGATCTGCTCGGTACTCAGCGCCTTGAGCACGTAGACCCGGCTGCGTGAGAGCAGTGCCGAGTTCACTTCGAACGACGGATTCTCGGTGGTTGCACCGATCAGAATGATGTCACCGCGCTCGACGTAGGGAAGGAACGCGTCCTGCTGAGCCTTGTTGAAGCGGTGGATCTCGTCGACAAAGAGGATGGTCCGGCGGCCGTATTGATTCGCCTTCTCGGCGTCGGCCATCACCGCTTTGATTTCCTTGATCCCGCTGGTGACCGCGCTGAACGGGATGAAGTCGGCTTGCGTGCGCTTGGCAACGATCCGCGCCAGCGTGGTCTTGCCGGAGCCCGGCGGTCCCCACAGGATCACCGAGGCGATTTTGTCCTTCTCGATCTGGATGCGCAGCGGTTTTCCCGGGGCCAGGATGTGCTCCTGTCCGAGGAATTCGTCGAGCGTCTCGGGGCGCATGCGGTCGGCCAGCGGGCGCCGAGCGGCCCGGCCGGGCTTCGGGGTGATCTGATCGAAAAGGCCCATCTATCGTCCCCTCTGCTTGGCCGCCTCGGCCAGCGCCAATCCCGCGGCCACCGCAGCGTTGAGCGATTCCACACGCCGCACGCGGGGAATGGACACCGCGGTCGCCTGGGCCAGCAGGTCCGGGGAGTGCCCTGCGCCTTCCGCACCCACGGCCAGCAGGCACGGCTTGGCCAGGTCCACTTGCTCCAGCGTCCGCGTGGCGCGCGGATCGAGGGCATAGATCGCCGCGCCATGCATCGCCGCCAGAGCCAGCGCCTGGTCCAACTGGACCGCTGCCATGTGCGGCAGCCGGAAACTCGATCCAGCCGCTGCGCGCACGAACTTCGGGTTTTCCGGATGTACCGTGCCGCGCAAGAGTAGCGCACCGGTGGCCCCGAATGCTTCCGCCGAGCGCAGAATCGTTCCGGCGTTGCCGGGATCCTGGATACCGGCGAGCACCACCACCAGCGCCGGAGCCGGCGCAAACAGGTCATGCGCCAGCCAGTCCCGCGGACGTACCATGGCCAGCAACCCCGGCGGCGCCTCTGTGGAACTGGCGCCCCGGAGCGCATCCGGTCGAACGCGGTACAGAGCCGGGCGGACACGTGCAGCCCGCAGACGATCCATCACCTGCGCTTCGAGCGCGGACGTAAACAAAACGGTTTCCACCGGCAGACCGGCGGCCAGCGCTTCATCGAGCAAGTGGGGTGTTTCCACAGGCAACAGGCCGTCTTTCGTCCGAGAGCCACGGCGTAAGGCCAACCGGATTTCCTTCAGCAGCGGATGCTTGGCGCTGGAGATCTCGGCGATGGCGACCGCCCTGGGCATTGCGCAATCATAGCAGTGGAGGGCACTTGGGGTAGAATCCACTGTTGTGTCGGAGGTCCTGAAGGTTCGTAGGGAGAAGCCCGATCCGCAACGGATCGCCTACGCCGCACACCTCATCCGATCCGGGCAAGTGGTGGCCATCCCTACCGACACGCTGTACGGCTTGGCCGCCGATCCCTTTAACCTCCACGCCGTCGAGCAGATTTACCGAATCAAGGGACGGCCGTCGCATAAGCCCCTGCTGCTGCTGGTCGGCTCGCTGGAACAGGCGGAGGAACTCACCGACAGCCCGCCGCAGGCGTTCTATGGGCTGGCGCGGCGTTTCTGGCCGGGTCCGCTCACGCTCGTCGCTCCGGCGGCGCACAAGATTCCTCGCAAGATCACCGGGAACACCGGCAAGGTCGCGTTGCGCTGGCCGAAATCCAGCGTCCCCCAGGCCTTGATCGGGGACCTGACCCTGCCGCTCACCGGTACCAGCGCCAACCGCGCCGGACAGCCGGCCTGCGCCCGCGCCGTTGAAGTCCAGGAACAACTCGGCGACCGGCTGGCTTTGATCCTCGATGGCGGCGAGTCCGGCGTCAACGAGCCTTCCACCATCGTGGAGGTCAACGCGTCAGGCTGGAAGCTCGTGCGGGAAGGGGCCATTGCCGCCGGCGAAATCGTGGAGTTCTTCGAAGGATGAGCCTGCGGCGGTGGTTGGCGCTGCTGCTCGGAGTAGGCGCGGTCGCCCTAGCCGTGACCGTGGTCTATCTCTATTCCGCTGTGCGCGAGGCCGCCATCCATGACGAGGCCCGGCCCGCCGACGCCATCGTGGTGTTCGGCGCCGCGGAGTACTCCGGACGCCCGTCTCCGGTCCTGCGGGCGCGCCTGGACCACGCTCTGACTCTCTACCGCCGAGGTCTGGCCCGCTTCGTGATCACCACCGGCGGTCCGGGCGGCGATCCGAGCTTCACCGAAGCTGGGGTCGGCCGCAACTACCTGGCCGATCACGGCGTCCCGCCCGAGAACATCATCGTGGAGGACGCCAGCGCCACCACCGCTCAGACCGTGCTGCTGGTGGCGGAGATTCTCGTGCGCAACCGCATGCGCACCTGTCTGGCGGTGAGCGACGGATATCACTTATTCCGAATCCGGCGCCAGTTCGCCACGCGCGGCATCACCGCCTACGGATCGCCGCGGCCTTCCAGCCAGGAAGCGTCACA
>CAYPHP010000040.1:6524-12952 GCA_964410045.1 uncultured Acidobacteriota bacterium
CTGACGAAGCCTCCCACGTTGACGCCTCCGGCGAAGGAATCGGCGCTTAGGCTGGTTTGGAAGGTGGCTCTCGGCGCTCCGGCCGCGGCGCGAACTTCCAGGATGTAAAAGCCCTCGGCGAGCGTCTGGTCGAATTGCACCGTCGTCGTGCCGCTTACAGGACTTCCGACCGGCTGGCGGCCGGCATCGAGTAACCGCGCGGTCATGGAGAACTGCGCCGGATTCCCGCCCGGAATCACCTGGGCGTTCACCGTCACGGTCACGCGCTGCGGACCCGGCACATAGAACGCGCTGAACGCGGGCGGTCCGTTATTCTCCTTGGCGGCTCCTCCCAGGTTGAAGCCTCCGGCGAGCACGCCTTGCGACACCAGCACTTCCATGCCCCAGTATCCGTCGCGAGTGTCTGGTGCGTTGCGGACCTCCCCGATGTAGAAGCCGGTCTGCAAGTTCATGGTCAAGCGGGGTTCGGGCGTACCGGTGCAGACGGCCCCGGCGATTTTCCGCACGCGGGCATTGCCGGAATCGGCTACGTACAGATTTCCCAACGGATCGAGCGCGAGCCCCGTTGCGTTGCGCAGCAACGCCGACGACGCCGGTCCACCGTCGCCGGTGAAGCCCGGCTGAAGCTGCGTGCCCGCGATCACCTGGTTGCTGCCCTGCGTGCTCCGATACAGCAAATGCTCGAACGGATCGGTGACGAAGACCCTTCCGGCGTTGTCAGGCGCCAAACCCGCCGGACGGATCAGGCTGGGCGCAAACGTGCTGAGTTGTCCGTCGGGCGAGATTCGCAAAACACCGCCATCGCGCCGGCCGATACCCAAGGCCTGCTGGGTTACGTAGAGGTTTCCAGCGGTGTCGAGCACCACGCCCACAGGAAAGAAAAAGCTGAAGCCGAGCGTGGAGATCACTCCCTGCGGATTGACCACCCGCACGCGGCCGGAAAGGGCTTCGGCAATGTACAGGTTGCCGCGGCTATCGAGCGCTACTCCCTGAGGAGCGTTCAACGAGGCGCTGGTTGCCGGACCACCGTCGGCGGCAGAACCGGACAAGGTCCCGCCCCCAGCCACAGTCGTAATCACCCCGAGGCGGTCCACCCGGCGGATGCGACCGTTCCCGGCGTCGGCGATGAATACATTGCCGGCGGCGTCAATCGCAAGTCCCGAAGGCCGGCTAAGCAAGGCGGCAGCGGCAGAACCGCCGTCGCCGGCGTACCCCAACCCGGCACCGGCGAAAGTGCTGATGGTCCCGTTGGCCGCGACGCGGCGAACGCGGTGAGCGCTGCTATCGGCGATGTACAGGTTGCCCGTGGCGTCGAGGGCTACGGCGGCCGGTACGTTCAGGGTGGCGGCGGTCGCCGGACCACCGTCGCCCGAGACTCCGAACTGGCCGTTTCCGGCAATCGTGTTGATGACGCCGGTGACGATCCGCCGCAGGCGGGAATTATTGGTGTCGGCGATTATCAGGTTGCCGGCCGCGTCCACGGCCACGGCCTGCGGTTGGTTCAGCGCGCTCGAAGCCGCCACGCCGCCGTCGCCGAGAAAATTGGCCTTCCCGTTTCCCGCGAAGGTGGTGATCGTGCCGTTTGGAGCGACGCGGCGGACGCGGTGAGATTGCGCATCGGCGAGGTACAAGTTGCCGGAGCCGTCTACAGCCAGCCCGATAGGCCAATAGATGGAAGCCTGCAATGCCGGACCACCGTCACCGCTGTCGCCGCGCGTACCGTTGCCGGCCACCGTGCTGATCACACCTTGCGGCGTGACCTTGCGAACCCTGCTGCTCCCGAACTCGCCAATGTACAAGTTGCCGGCGCTATCCACGGCCAACCCGTATGGCTCGCATAAGGTAGCTTGGGTAGCTGGACCTCCGTCACCCGAGAATCCGCAAGTTCCATTGCCGGCTACCGTGGTCACGCCTCCGGATGGAGCGAGCCTCTTGACGACCGCGTTGCCGGTATCTGCGATGAACAAATTGCCCGCTGAATCGACGGCCAGTCCGGAAGCCCGGCTGAGCGGACCGGCATTCACCAAGGTCACCGCGCCTGCCGCATCCACTCTGCGAATCACGCTGGTCAGGCCGGCGGCTTCCTGGTCGAGCACATAAAGATTGCCTGCCGGATCACGCGCCATCGCTCCAGGGAAAGCGATTCCCGACGTCACCACGGTGAGGATACCGGCGCTGGAGATTCGCACGACCAGGGCGTTGTCGGCGTCGCTCAGGTAGATGTTTCCCGACGCATCCACAGCCACCCCGGTCACCCGACCCAGCGGGGCCTGCGTGGCCGGCTGGTTCTGGCCATTGAAGACCCAGGGCGCTCCACCAGCCACGGTGGTGATGATCCCCTGGGGATGAAGTGAAAGGGAAACCAGAAAGAGCGAGCACAGCCACTTCATCTTTCTTCTCTGTGTTCTCCGTGCCTCTGTGGCGGTCAAGCCTTTTCGACTTCGACGCGGGCATCGTTGTAGCACGCTCCGCCGGCCACCACGTTCACGTGGGCCGGACAAAGCGCGGTGGAGGTGAGCCCGTTGGCGGAAGACTTTCGCCAGGCGCCCTTGGGCAGGGCCGCAACGCCCTCACGAATGCGGTCACTCAGGCTGGCCCGGCACCGCACTTCGCCCAAGTGGTTGAAGACCCGGACGGGATCGCCCTCAGAGATTCCGCGCTGGGCTGCGTCGCGTGGGTGGATCGCCAGGAACAGCTCGGGATAATTGAACTCTCCGAGCGTGCTGGTGATCATCTTGTTGTTGCTGGGACTGATCAGCGCCAGCGGGTAGGGACCGTTCTGTACCCGCTGATAAAGGTAGGGCTCCGGCCCCAGTGCGGCAAACGTCAGATGGGCCTTTCCATCGGCGGTCGCCGGGTGGACCGTGCTGAACTGCACCGGCGTAGGTCCGTCGAAATCGTAGCGCTGGACGCGGCCATTCATCAGCGGCTCGCCGTTGGCGGGTTTGCCGTTCATCGACAGGGCTTCGGCGACCTTGCGCATGCAAGTGGCGGTATCCCAGGTGAAGGGCTCGTCTGAAAAGCCCATGGCCCGGCCCAGTGCCGCAAACAGCCACTCGTTGGGCTTGGCCTCGCCGCGGGCCTCGATCACCGGCTGGACGCCGCCCACCACGTAGCTGCCGTAGGCGCGCTTGATCTCGTACTGCTCCAGGAAGGTCACCGCGGGCAGGACCACATCGGCGTAGGGCACGGTGTCGGTGACCACCTGCTCGTGAACCACGGTGAAAACATCCTCGCGCGACAGGCCTTTGATCACTTCGGTCTGGTCGGGGACGGTGGCCACGGGATTGCAGTTGTAGACGAACAGCGCCTTGATGGGCGGATCGAGCGGGCGATTCAGCACCTCGCCCAACTGCGACATGTTGATGATCCGCGTATCCCAGGGCATCGGCCCAAAGAGTTTGGCGGTATCGAGCTTGGTGGCGCCGCTGTTGGAAAGCGTGTATCCGCCGCCGCGCACTCCGAACTTGCCGAGCAGTGCAGGCATGGCCAGGACCGCGGCCAGGGCCTGCCCGCCATTCAGGTTGCGCTCCGTGCCCCATCCGCACCGAATCAACGCCGGATTGTTCTCGGCGAACCGGCGCGCCAACGTGCGGATCACCTCGCCGTCGACGCGAGCTTCCGCCGCAGCCCGCTCGATCGTCCAGGGCTCCGCGGCGTTCAGCAGCGTATCCGTACCCTCGGCGTGCGCCGCCAGGAACGCCCGATCCAGGCGGCCTTCTTCGCGCCACAAACGGATCATGGCCAGGGCGACCGGCAGGTCGGTCCCCGGATAGATCGGCAGATGCAGATCGATCTCCTGGCCGGTGAAGTTCAGGACCGGGTCCACCGAGGCGATGAAAGCGCCGTTCTTCTTGGCTTGCCGCAGGAAAGGCATCAGGTGGATGTTGGAGGCTTTGGGATTGGCTCCCCAGATCAGGATCGAGCGGGCCGCCGGGTAGTCCTCGTAGGCCACTCCGGCCATCTTGCCGTACATTCCCAGGGCCACTTCCGAAGCCGGAGCGGCACACAGGGTCCGGGCCAGCCGCGACGCTCCCAGTCGCGCGAAAAAGTAGTTATCCAGAAAGCCGTCGCCCAGCAGGCCGTTCGATCCGCCGTAGTGATAGGGAAGAATCGCTTCCCCGCCCCAGCGTGAACGGATTTCCGCCAGCTTGCCGCCGACTAGGTTCAAAGCCTCGGCCCAGGAAACCGGCCGGAACTCCCCGGAACCCTTGGGTCCGCTGCGGACCAGCGGCGTGAGCAGCCGGTCGCGGTGATAGATGCGGCGGTCGAAACGGGCCACCTTGTCGCAGATGAACCCGTTGGTCGTCGGATGGTCGTGGGACCCGCGGATCTTCGCGATCGTGCCGCCGTCCACGGTCACTTCCAGCGCGCAGGAGTCCGGACAATCCATCGTGCAGGTGGTACGGATGGTTTGAGTGGCCATATCCAACTCCGATTATCCCACGCGGACCCTCCACGCCGGCCACAAAGAAACAAAGAAAGACACCTTTGTCGGCGGCGTGACGGTTTGGTGAGAGATAATGGATTTGTCTATGGGAAAGGCGAAAGTTTCCTCCACGTCCATCCAGTCCGGGACACCCCCGAGCCGGGTGCTGAAGGCCGAACCGAAAGCCGCCGGGACCGGAACGCACCTGGTGGTGATCACCGGAATGAGCGGCTCCGGAAAAGGCACCGTGCTCAGGGCCTTCGAGGACCTGGGGTTCTTCTGCGTCGACAACCTGCCGGTCGACCTGATCGCCCCGTTCGCCGAGTTGTGCGATCGCTCGCGGGGCATCGCCAAGGCTGCTTTGGTGGTGGACATCCGGGAAGGCCAGGCGCTGCGGCGTCTGCCGGCCACTTTCCGAAAACTGCGCCGCGAGGTGCGGGCAACCCTGATTTACCTGGAAGCCAGCGACGACTCCCTGGCCCGGCGCTACAGCGAGACTCGCCGCCCTCACCCGATGGCTCCGGAACGGCCGATCCGCACCGCCATCCGTCAAGAACGGGCCATGCTCCAGCCCATCCGCCGGATGGCTGACCTGATCGTCGATACCAGCCGGTTCAACGTCCACGAGTTGCGGGCGCACTTTGTGGAACGCTTCGAAGGAAGCGAAGAATCGCGGACCATGCTGATCTCCTGCGTCAGCTTCGGTTATCGGCATGGGGTGCCGCCCGATAGCGACTTGGTCTTCGACGTCCGCTTCCTGCCCAACCCGAACTACCTGCCGCAGTTCCGTCACCTGACCGGCCGTCACCCGCAGGTGGCCAAATACATCAAGTCGTTTCCCCAAACCGAGGAGTTCATCGCCCGGATTACCGACCTGCTGGTCTACCTCATCCCCCATTACATCCGTGAGGGCAAGAGTTACCTGACCATTGCCTTCGGTTGCACCGGGGGCCAGCATCGATCCGTGACCTTGGCGGAAACGATCCGCAAGAACCTTGCGGCAGCCGGATACCGGACCAAGGTGGTCCACCGCGACAACCCATTATAAGAAAGCCCGTTGCTGAGCACGTTGATTGCCATTCTGGGCAAATCCTTAAAAATAAAGTTCTTTACTTGATACCAGCGAACTGATATCGTTATTGGCTTCTGAAAGTGATTCCACAACAGACTGAGCGAGGACCATGCGCACCGTAGACATCATTCGCAAGAAACGGGATGGCAGCGAGTTAACCCGGGAGGAACTTTCCCACATCGTGGACGGGTATACCAGGAGCCAGGTCCCGGACTACCAAGTATCGGCATTCTTGATGGCGGTTTACTTCACCGGCCTCTCGGAGAGCGAGTTGGCCGATTTCACCGATCTGATCATGCGTTCCGGCAAGACCGTGGACCTCTCGGGCATCTCGGGAGTGAAGGTAGACAAGCACTCGACGGGCGGAGTGGGCGACAAGACCAGCCTGATCGTGGCGCCTTTGGCTGCTGCAGCCGGCTGCATTGTGCCCATGATCTCGGGCCGCGGCCTGGCGCATACCGGGGGGACGTTGGACAAGCTGGAATCCATCCCGGGATTCAACACGCGCCTGAGCGTGGATCAATTCGTCGGCGTCCTGGGCACGTCGGGATGCGCCCTGATCGGCCAAACCGATGAACTGGCCCCCGCCGACCGCTTGCTGTACGCCCTCCGCGACGCTACCGGGACCGTCGAAAATATCCACCTGATCTCGGCTTCCATCATGAGCAAGAAGCTGGTGGAAGGGATCGACGCCTTGATCCTGGACGTGAAGACCGGGTCGGGCGCATTCATGAAGAAACTGACCGACGCCCGGCGCCTGGCGCAAGCCATGGTGGGCATCGGACGGCGCATGCAGAAGCGCGTGCTGGCGCTGATCACCAACATGGATCAGCCGCTGGGCAGCGCCGTCGGCAACTCGCTGGAAGTGATGGAAGCGATCAACACGCTGCGCAACCAGGGTCCCAATGACCTGACCGACCTCTGCGT
>CAYPHP010000041.1:0-12867 GCA_964410045.1 uncultured Acidobacteriota bacterium
GAGAAGGTCGCGGGAGACTACGCCGAAGAACTGGCGGCCGAAATGCTGGCCACCACGCTCAACGTGGGCTTCGATCCGGACCGCAGTTGGGACGAGAAGAAGGAAATCTACCGCATCTCCAACAAGATCGTCCGGACCATGAACGTCACCCAGTCCGCGGTCGGCGACAAGCGCGGCTGGTGGACGACGGTGCTGGCTGCGGCGATCTTGATTGGCGATGAGTAGAACGACCGGCTAGTTACATCCACACGAAGACGGCGTGCATCCGCACCCGCCACCCCCGCCGGACATCTTGGGGCCACTCCCGGTTTTGGCGCTGAACACGGAGAGTTGCATCTTGGCCTTGCCGCTGCCGCACGACGGGCACTCCACCTTTTCGGCTGAGTTGCGTACCAGCTTCTCGTAAGGCTTCCGGCAATCCTCGCAAACGTATTCGTAGATCGGCATAATCCTATTATGCCATTGCGGGAGTGGATCGAGGAAGCCTCGCGCGACGCCGGACTCGACGGCGTGGGGATCGCGTCTCTCGATGCCCTGCCCGGCAGCGTGGACGCACGCTTCTTCCCCGAATGGCTGGATCGTGGCTATGCCGGCGAGATGGCTTATCTGACTGGAGAAAGAGCGGCGAAGCGCCGCGACCTACACCTCGTGCTGCCCGGCGCGAAGTCGGCGATCTGCGCGGCTCTGGTCTACCACGCTGACGCCCCGCTCTCGACGGCGCCCGCCGAATCCGGGCGAGGCTGGATCTCCCGCTACGCTTGGGGCTCCGACTACCACGAGGTCTTGCGGCAGCGCTTGGAAGCGCTGCTGGCGCGGCTGCGCGAACACGTCACGCAGCCCTTCGAAGCCCGCGTCTATGTCGATACCGGTCCGGTGCTGGAGCGGGCGCTCGCCAGGCAGACCCCGCTCGGGTGGCTGGGAAAGAACACCTGCTTGCTGAACCAGCGGCTGGGGTCGTGGTTCTTCCTGGGCGAGATCCTGACCACGCTGGAGATCCCGCCGGACGCGCCCGCCGCCGACCGCTGCGGGTCATGCACGCGCTGTATCGACGCTTGCCCGACCGACGCCTTGGTCGCACCGCGTGTCCTCGATTCCACGCGCTGCATTTCCTATTGGACCATCGAACACACAGGGGAAATCGCCATCGATGTCGGGCGGCACGTTTTCGGCTGCGACATCTGCCAGGACGTCTGCCCGTGGAACCGCCGCGCGCCGCTGACCACGGTCGCCGAGTTCCAGCCGCGCACGGGTCTGGTAAATCCGCCGCTCGATGAACTGGCGGCGTTGACCCCGGAGCAGTTCCGGGAACGCTTCCGGGGGAGTCCGGTGAGACGACTGGGCTACGCGAGGTTCATGCGAAACGTGAAGGCGGCATCCGAATCCGCGTAATCCGTGTAATCCGTGGTTACTTCTCGACGGGGCGTCTCTCGTCCGTCCCCCAATCTTCCCACGAACCGTCGTAGAGGCGTGCCTTGGAGTAGCCCGCCACGCGCAGGGCCAGATACAGCCCGGAAGCGCGCACCCCGGAGTTGCAGTAAGTGGCCACTTCCTTGTTCCTGCTGACGCCTTTGCTGGTGAAGAGCGCCTGCAACTCGGGAATGGTCTTGAAGCGTCCGTCGGGCGTCAGCGCCTCGCGGTAGTCGATGTTTAGCGCCCCGGGGATATGGCCCGGACGGCCCGGCATCTTGGCCTTGCCGGAAAACTCTTCCGGTGACCGGGTGTCGATGACGGTGGCCTTCTTCTTGCTGATCCGGTCGGCGGTGGCGGTGTGTTTGTCCTTGATCTTCGGAGCCTTCGTGCCTTGCGCGATCGCGGGCACTGTGGTTTCCAGCGCGCCGCCTTCGGCGGTCCAGCGTTTCAGTCCTCCGTCGAGCACGCGGACCTGGTTGTGCCCGAAGAATTCGAGGACGTAGAACAGGCGGGCCGCCGAGCGATTGTTCACGTCGTCGTAGGCAACCACGACCGTCTTCTTGTCGATTCCCAGCCGGGCGAACAGTGCCTTGGCGCGGTCCATCGGGACCGGCATGCCGGCGCGATTGGAAGCCAGATCGTCCAGTTCACGCGTGCTGACGCGTGCCGCGCCGGGAATGTGACCCTTCAGGTATGGCTCCTCCTCGCGCACGTCGACGATGCGGTACGTGCCGGACTTCAAGTCAGCCGGTGAAACCAGCAGGTCGCCGGCGAACGCGAGCGATGCACAGAGGAGGAAAAGAAATCTCACGGCTGGCAGTGCGCGAAGGTCTGGGCCACCACGTCCCAGTCCAGGTTCTTGAAGAACGCGTCAATGTAGCCGGCGCGGCCCACGCCAAAGTCCAGGTAGTAGGCGTGCTCGTAAACGTCCAGGGCCACCAGCGGAGTGGCGTTCCACACCGGGAAAGTGTTCTGGGCGTCGCCGGCATAGTTGAACAGGTATTGGTAATCCCAATCCCAGGCCAGCCAGGCCCATCCGCGGGAAGCGATTCCGGTGGCTTTCAGATCGGCGCGCCAGGCGTCCATGGATCCAAACCACTTCTCGATCTCGGCCTTCAGCTTGCCGGAAGGATCGCCGCCCTTGCCGCCGAGGTGCGCGAAGTAGAGTTCATGGTTCTTCACGCCGCCGATGGCGAAGGTCAGGTCGATCTTCAACGAGCGGAGGTCGCTGAACACCTGGTTGGCCTTGCTCTTGTCGGCCCCGTCCAGTTTTTCCATCACTTCGTTGTACTTGTTGATGTAGCCCTGGTAGAGCTTGTAGTGCTCCTCCATGGTCTTGGCGGAGATCCCGTCCAGTTTGGCGGAGATGGAAGCGAAAGTCTTGGCAGTCACGCGATGCGCAGGCATGGGGGTATTTCTCCTTTGATTGTTGGGACTCTTCTTTTATACCACAGCGTCCCGTGCAGCCACGATGTAGCTGGTGGACAGCACCGCCCCGGCGGCCAGATACTTCCAGTTGGCAGGGCGCAGACGCTGGCCCGCGGGCACGTCGAAGACGCGGCGCTCACTGTATTCGCGGGTCACACGCAGATGCTGGGCCACTTGGCGGGCGAACTGCCGCGCGGTCCAATGGTGAGGATGCAGACGGTCCACGGCCAGCAGCGGCATCACCCATGCCGGAAACGTGTGGACCATCAACAGCAGCGTGCCGCCAGGCTTCAGGACGCGGCCCAGCTCCGCCAAGGCCCGTCCGGGATCGCGCATGTGGTCCAGGGCGTTAAAGCAGATGGCAACATCCGCGACGGAGTCGGGCAGCGGCAGCGCCTCCCCGGTGGCCGCCAGGGAAAAGCCCGGC
This sequence comes from uncultured Acidobacteriota bacterium, assembly GCA_964410045.1. Lineage (GTDB taxonomy): Bacteria > Acidobacteriota > Terriglobia > JAJPHL01 > JAJPHL01 > CAYPHP01. The sequence goes on from CAYPHP010000041.1 coordinate 3,266, forward strand.
TCGGCCAGCGGCAATCTGTCCCGGTAATCCGGCAGCAGGGGATCCACTCGGATCCGCAAGGCGGCGTCCGGGAGGAAGTGGATCAATCCGACGGGTCCGCAGCCCACGTCGAGGACCGTCTTTCCCGCAAAGAAATCGGGGGGCAAGCCGAATTTCCAGCACTCCCCGGCCCAGTACGCGGCCAGGTCCACGTTGCGGTAGACCGGGATGCTGCGCCAGTGTTGCCAGAAGTCCAACTCGTGGGCCTGTGCTTCGCGCCAACGAGCTTCCGGGACGGGCTTCACAGGGGACAGTATAATCGGCCTTGGGACCGCGCCCGGGCCGCCGGATTTGGCCCTTGCATCCCTTCCCCGGGGTTGTTAGGATGGGTTCGGTGATGAGGATGCTCCCGGCTCACCTTCCGCGCCGTCCGGGGCTGAGATAAAAGAAAATGTTCGCTCGCAGGAGCAAGTTTCTAGGACTTGTGCTGGGCGTCAGCGATTTGGCGGTAATCGCCATCGCTTTCCAGTTGGCCTATTTCATTCGCCAGAACCTGCCCGAACCCAATTTCTCCCTGTTCTACTTCTCCACTGGCATGGCCATCGGTCTGCTCGCCAGCATCCTCGGGATCTGGTGGGTGAGCGGCGCAATGCTGGGCGTCTACAAGCGGCTGGAGACGAACGATTCGCTGGAGATCATCAAAGGAACCTTGCGCCAGGCGGTCATCGCCACGGCCGGGCTGACCCTTTGGCTCTACCTGCTGAAGCTGGGCGACATGGTCAGCCGTCCCTTCCTGGTGATCTTCATCGCCTTGAACACCTTCCTGCTTCTGGTCTACCGGTTGGCCGGGCGCAGCTTGCGCGCCAAGGTCCGAAAGGAACTGGCCGGCGACCGTTTTTACGCCATCGTCGGTACTGGCCCGCGAGCCGTGGAAGTGGCCAAGGTGATCGAGGACGGCGAGGAATTCGGTAACAAGGTGCTGGCGTTTGTCCGCGAGCGGCCCAACGCAGGTCTGGCCCAACCGGTAGGCGACACCCTGCGCCGGAGCTATCCGCTTTACGATCTGGCCGATCTTTCCACGATGCTCCGCGAGCACGTCGTGGATGAGATCATCTTCGCCGTCTCCAAGCAGGACCTTGAGCAAATGGAAGAGATCTTCCTTTCCTGCGAGGAAGAGGGGGTCAAGACGCGGGTGCTGGTGGATTTCTTCCCGCACATCAACTCCGACGTCTACCTGGAGAAACTGCGCTCTTTCCCTCTGCTGACCTTCACTTCCACACCGGAGAATGAATACCATCTGTGGATGAAGCGGGCCTTCGACGTGCTTCTGTCGGCGTCGTTGCTGATCTTACTGGCGCCGCTGTTTGCCCTGATCGCGGTCCTGGTGAAGCTGACTTCGGCGGGCCCGGTGATCTTCATCCAACAGCGTTGCGGGTTGAACGGACGGCGCTTCCGGCTGTACAAGTTCCGCTCCATGTTCCAGGGCGCCGACAAGCGCCAGCATGAGGTGGCCCACCTGAACGAGTTGGACGGTCCCGCGTTCAAGATCAGCCGCGATCCGCGGGTCACCCCGCTGGGGCGGATCCTGCGGCGGCTGAGCATCGACGAGTGGCCGCAACTGTTCAACATCCTGAAGGGCGAAATGAGCTTCGTTGGTCCGCGCCCGCCGCTGCCCGCGGAGGTTCAGCAGTACGAACGCTGGCAGCGCCGCCGTCTGCGCATGAAGCCCGGCTTGACCTGCCTGTGGGCGCTTGAGGGACGCAATGAGCTGGACTTCCGCCGCTGGATGCGTCTGGACCTCGACTACATCGAGCAGTGGAGCCTGTTGCTCGACATGAAGATTCTCTTCCGCACCATCCCCCGCGTGCTCTCCGGAAGAGGCGCAAGCTAGCGTGCCGTTGCACTGACGTCTCGCCAATGCAGGAATGAAATCAGCCACCGAGGCACGGAAAGCACCGAGCCGGAAAGGGAAGCCAATCAGTACGTTGTCCGTCTCGGTGCCTCGGTGTCTCGGTGGCCAAGAATCCTGGCATTGTAATAAGGCGTCGGAAGCGCAACGCCCGGGGATTATCCATCTCTCGTGGCGCCGCGCGGAAGCGGCGTGAGTTTCCAGGTTACCCCCAGCAACAGGATCGCCAGCAGCGCCGCGCCCAGAGTGGCATAAAGCGCGGCGTTCCAGCCGTAGTGCTCGGCGAGCCAGCCGAGCCCTTTCCCTTGTACCGTCCGGCCGATGTAGCCGAACAGACCGATGAAGCCCGCGGCCGCCCCAACCGCTTTCTTGGAGCTGAAATCCAGTCCCGTAACGCCCAACAGCATCACCGGCGGATAGACGAAGAAGCCCACGACGCCGAACAGCACCATGTCCAGCCAAAGCATGCCGGGCGGCGTGTACAAGATGCCGGCAAAGGCGCCGAACACCGGGATCATGCACAGCATGCTGACCATACCGCGCCGTCCGCCGGCCTTGTCCGAGAGCCAGCCCATCAGCAGCGTGCTAACGATCCCGGCAAACTCCAGAATGGCCGTGCTGTAGCCGCCGGCTTGAAGGCTGGCCTGCTTCACCTCTTTCAAGTAAGTGGGTCCCCAATCGAGCATCGCGTAGCGCGTGATGTAGACGAAGAAATTCGCCGAGGCGAAGATCCAGAGGTATTTGTTGTTCAGAATGTAGTTCAGCAGCAGATCCGCGGTCCCCAGTTCCTGCTCGTGATCGCGCACCCCGCCGGCCAGAAAGTCGTTGCGGTACTCCTCGACGGGCGGCAGCCCTTCCGACTGCGGGGTATCCCGCAGCCGCCACAGCAGGTATCCGGCGCAGACGACCGCCAGGATCCCCGGCACAAAAAAGGCGTGCGGCCAGCCCCACCACGCGGTGCTGTAGGCCACGATGATTCCCGTGAGCCCTCCTCCAACGTTGTGAGCGATGTTCCAGAAGGCGAACACCGTCCCGCGTTCCCGGACGCTGTACCAGTGTCCCAGCGATCGCCCGCACGGTCCCCAGCCCATCCCCTGGACGAAGCCGTTGAGCGTCCAGAGCAGCAGGTGGGTCGAATAGTTTCCGGACGCGCCGAATAGGAAATTGCACAGCGCGGTCAACAACAGGCCGGCCGGCATGAAGTAGCGCGGGTTGCTGCGATCCGACCAAGCGCCCATCGCGAACTTGCCGATGCCATAAGCGATCGCGGTCAGTGCCAGCAGGTCGCCGATCTGGCCTTTGCTGTAGCCCAGAGCCTGACCCATCTCCTTCGAGACGACGGGCAGATTATTGCGGACAAAATAGAAGGTGGCATATCCGATGAACGTCGATTCCAGGATCTGCCAGCGGAATCGCGGGTAGAGCCGCTGGACCTCGGCGTCGGGCAAGCGAGCGATGTGCTTCGCCGGGCGGAACGGGTTGCTGATGGTCGCCATCAGTGAGCACTATATTCCAAGGAAGCTGATTCGCGATAATCTGAACGCTCAGTGGATCCCGCGGAGCGTTCTCTCAGCCAGATTACGGAAGCCTGCGAGCCGGAAGGCGCGGAAGTCGCAGCGGTCAGCGAGCCTCCCCGGCGGCACATGTGGGCGGCCTTACGGCATCGCCAATACCGCCTCTTCTGGACCGGCAACTTCCTCTCCAACCTGGGCAACTGGATGCAGACCCTCGCTCAAGGCTGGCTGGTTCTGCAGCTGACCGACTCCGTCTTCCTGCTGGGTTTGGTGGGCTTCACTTCGTCCCTGCCCACCCTGGGCGTGACCTTGGTTGGCGGCGTGATCGCCGACCGGTCCGACCGCCGGCGCATGCTCTTCATCGCCCAGGCCACCATGATGGCCATGGCCGCTGTGCTCGCGGTGCTGACTTGGATGAAAGTGGTCACGGTGTATCAGATCCTGATGATCTCGTTCGTCGCCGGAGTCGCCGCGGCGATGAGCGCACCGGCATATCAAGCCATGGTGCCGGAGTTGGTTCCGCCCGGCGATTTGACCAATGCCATTGCCATGAACTCGGCGCAGTTCAACCTCTCCCGCATCCTGGGACCAACGATTGCCGGATTCGGCCTGAAATACGTGGGCGTTGCCGGATGCTTCCTTCTCAACGCGCTGAGCTTTCTGGCACTGCTGTTTGCGCTGACCTTGTTGAAACTGAAGCCCCCGTCCCGCGCCGGAGAGGGGATCTGGGGACCATTGCGGGAGAGCTTCGTGTACATCCGCGGGCAACGATCCCTGGCCATGCTGATGATGCTGGTGGCGGTGGCCAGCCTTTGCGCCGTTCCCTACGCCACGCTGATGCCGGCCTTTGCCCGCGACGTGCTGCATCAGGGTCCGGAAGGGCTGGGCTACCTGATGGGATCGTCGGGCGCAGGAGCGCTGGCCGGCGCATTTCTACTGGCACGCTTCGGCGACAGTCCGCGGAAGGGCGCTCGGCTGGTGAACGGCTTTGTGCTCCTCTACGGATCGCTGATCGTCTTCTGCGCCTTGCGCAGCGTACTTCTCTGTGCGGTTGCGCTGTTCTTCACGGGAGCTGCCATGGTCACCGCAGTGAGTGCAGTAAACAATCTGCTGCAAAAGCACGTCGCCGATGAAGTGCGCGGCCGGGTGATGGCCATGCATGCCACCGCGTTCCTGGGCTTTGCCCCCATCGGCAGCCTGATCGCCGGCTCGTTGGCGCAGTCCTTTGGGGTACCGGCAGCCATGATCTCGCTCTGCGCCGCCGCACTGATTTTCACCCTGCTGGTTCCCGTGTACATGCCGGAGATCAAAGAGTTGGCGTGACGTCACCTGGCCACAAAGCGGTCAATCCCGACCACCTCATCCAGCAGGAGATACTCGACGACACCTTGAACGCGGAGAGCGCCTCCCCAAAGCTTGGACCGGCGTAGGGACGGCAGGTCGAACACCCGCTCCCAGGTCTCCTGAATTTCTCGCCTCGACAGCGACCGGCTTGCGAGTTCGCGATCCTCCTTCCACGTTAGTGGCAACGCCCAGCCGTTCAAGACACAATGCCAAGTTTCAAAGTCGAGCAGCAGGGTTCGTTCCCTGGCGATCCGCAGCTCGAGCCGGACCCCGTGCGTTCCTGGAGGCAAGTGTGCGCCGGCTCGCAGATCAGGCTTGCGCGAGTGCCAGAACCACACCGGGAAGCCGCCGCCGTACGAGGCAATCCTCTTGCCCATCTGCACCCTCAGCCAGTGATAGGCATTTCGATGTCCGGCCCATACGCGGCGGCCATCGGCGCGCAGAATCCCCTCGCGTTGGAAGGCCCTCCAGCAATCCAACGTTTGAATCGTCCAGGCATGGAGAGGCTCACTCATCGCGGGAGTCAAGCTTATACTGATGGACTACTTCGATGAAATCACACACCGAGTACCTGACGTTCAACACTCGCAAGCATCGCGAGTACCTCAACATCACCGGACAGGTGGACGAGGCTCTGCGCAAGAGCCGCGTTCAGGAGGGCCTGGTCCTGGTCTCGGCCATGCACATCACCGCTTCGGTCTATGTGAATGACGCCGAGGACGGCCTGATCGCCGACATCGACGAGTGGCTGGAGAAGTTGGCGCCCTACCGCGACGACTATCGCCATCACCGTACCGGCGAAACCAACGGTGATTCACACCTCAAGAACCTGTTGATGCATCACCAGGTTCTGGTGCCGGTTACCGCGGGCAAGCTTGACCTCGGCCCCTGGCAGCAGGTCTATTACGCGGAATTCGACGGCCAGCGCAAGAAGCGGTTGATCATCAAAATCATAGGGGAATGACTATGCCGACTCTGATCGCCAAACCCACTCGCGTTGAAGCAGCGGGCAACAAACCGAAACTGATTGACGAGTACATCGGCCGGGTGAACTCCGCCACGACAGGCGTAAGCGTCGCGCACATGCGCAGTCCGGGCGGATGGCAGGAGCCCGGTCAAACGCCGCAGTTCGACGAGTTCACCGTGGTCCTGAAGGGCACGATGCGAGTGGAGCACCGCGGCGGGATCATCGAGGTGCACGCTGGTCAAGCCGTGATCGCTCACGCTGGAGAGTGGGTGCGCTACAGCACTCCGCTGGAGGAAGGCGCTGAGTACATCGCGGTCTGCCTGCCGGCCTTCTCCATGGACACCGTCCACCGGGACGGATAAGAAGCAGTCCACAGATTTCGCAGATTACGCAGAACAAGCGTCGCGCACGATCGCCTGGTAGGCCTGCGGCAGTTCCTCGGGTTGGAGCGGAGCCGCTGGGCCGCTCATCTTCATCAGCAACCGGTGCACCACGGCGGCGACCCGATAGTCGTTCCCGGCGTGCGGCAAGAGCCGGGCCAGCCCGTAGAGCGGCCAGAGCGCGTCGCAGAGCCGCTTCACGGCCAGCGGGGCGGCTTCCTGCGGAACCTGCTCGAGCTGTTCGAACCCACTCTGGAGCGAGGCGTTCTGCTGGCGCAGGTTTTCCACTACTTCACCCAATGGCGTCGACGCAGCCGGAGCGAGCAACCGCTCGATGCGTGCACCCACCGCGCGGTGCGCCTTGGCCTTGACGATCCAGCGCAAGGCGTCCAGGTACAGGATGTTGGTGGTCCCTTCCCACACCGGAAGAACCTGGGCATCGCGATAAAAGCGCGCCGTCACGTATTCCTCGATAAATCCGTTGCCGCCCAGCAACTCGACAGCCTCGGACGCGGCGCGCACCGCGAGCTTCGCGGTGTTCAGCTTCAGCAGCGGAGTCATGAGTCTGAGGCAGCCCAGTGTCTCGGCGTCGCTGCCGCCGTCCTGGAAGTCGAGACCGACGGAGAATAGGATTTCCAGCCCGGCTTCCAACTCGGCGAAGAGCCCGCACAGCAAGTCCTGCACGAGGAGGTAGGAATCTACCGGCTTACCGAAGGCCTTGCGCTGGGCCGCGTATTCAGCCGCTTCCCACAACACCCGGCGCGTGAGCGCCAGCGCCGCCACGGCGTTGTGCATGCGGCAGACGTTGAGCATGCCGGTCATGATACGAAAGCCTTCCGCGACCGGCCCGACGGGATACCCAACGGCATCGCGCAGGCTGACTTCGCCCGTGGGCATCGAGCGCGTGCCCAGCTTGTTCTTGAGGCGTTTGATGCGTAGCGCGTTGGGCGACCCGTCGTCCAGCGTGGCGGGGACAAGGAACAGACCTAAGCCGCGCGTGCCGGGGATGGTGCTCCCATCGGCCTGGACCACACGGGCCAGCACCATCATGATCTGGGCGGACGCGTTCGAGCAGAACCACTTCTCTCCCGTGATCCGATAGCCGCCATCGGCCGCGCGGGCCGTGGCGGTATTGGCGCCGACGTCCGAGCCTCCTTCCCGCTCGGTCAGGAACATGGCCCCGGTCTTGAGATCTTCCAGCCGCGATGCGGTCAGTCCCGGCAGAAACTTGGCTCGCAGTTCCGGCGCGGCGTGACGCTCCACCAAGTGGGCCGCGGCATCGGTCATAGCGATGGGGCAGTAGACGCCCTGCTCGGCCTGTGCGAACAGGTAGCACATGGCAAACTTCACCTGCCACTCGTGCGGACCCAGGCAGACGCGGTTGCGGTCGTCATAGAAGTTGCCGACGATGCCCTGGCCAAAGCTCATCTCTTCGAGTCCGCGATACGCCGCGTGGTAGACCACGCGGTCGGCGCGATCGCCGCGGCGGTCGTAGCGTTCGAGCAAAGGCGGATTGGCGTCGGCTTGGAAGGCCAGTTCGTCGATAGGTCCGGCACTGAGCCGGCCCATCTCCCGCAGCCATGGTTCGGCCAAGGCCCGCGCCGACGGCGACACGTGCCGGGCCAGCAGCGCCTGTAGCGCACGATCATTCGCAAAGCGGTTTTCAGTGCTCACGACCGGGAGAGGATGAATGGAAGAGTCCATAGGGACTACGATACACCTCGGCAGCCAGCTCTACCGTTCGAAGCGCATGTCCAGCGCAACCAAGTAGTCCACCCATCCGGTGGATGCCACACCCAGTTGCCGCAGCAGCGTGGTCACCTGCCCGCGATGGTAGCTCTGGTGATTGAGCAGGTGATAGAGCATTCGCCACAGAGGATAAGTCCAGTTCTCGCCTTGCAGATTGGTGTAAGTGACCGGCAAGGCAATCGCCTGATCGCTTAGGTCGCCCAAGTAGCGCCGCAGGCCTCCTTCGACGGTCTTCCAGCGCTGTTCGATCGCCGCCAGTGTGGGAAACTCCTCCGGGGCCGGCAATGCTCGCGGCGAACGTCCGCTCCAACGCTCCAGCCACAGCCACTCGACACCCACCAGGTGAGCCAGCGTGTCCCGCAGAGATGGAAAACTGTTGCCCATCGGGCGCAGGAACTGTTCCTGCGTCAGCGCGGCACAGACCTTCAATTGGCGGTCGCGGGCCCAATAGTTGTAGTCATACAGCTCGCGAAACGCGGTCAGGGGGATCATCTTCCCTCCTCGGGCTTCAGTCCGTGTAGAATATCCTACATTCGAGACGACGGTATGGAGGGAACAATGAAGAGGACTCTGCGGACGGCCTTGTGGGCACTTCTCCTGGCTACGGCGCTCTGCGCCCAGGACGCGGCGCTGGTGCTGCAGCGCTCCGTGGGATACGGCACGCTGAAAAACTCGACCACGCTGACCGCCGAGAAGCGCGCGGAAGTGGAAGCGATCGAGAAGCAGGCGCAGGCGGCGAATGCCGGGGGCCGTTACGGCGAGGCGCTGAAGTTCATGGCCAAGGCCTCGGCCGCCATCCGCGGCCAGGAATTCACGCCGTTGCGGGCCTTGGATGCCGCGCTGGTCTGCAAGCTAGATCGCGCCGTCCTCGAACCAGGTCAGAGCTTCGAGGTCCGCCTCAGCCAGTACTTCGCGCTCGACGAAAAGCCGTCGGGGAAACTGTCTGCTGCCGTGGTGATGATCTCGGTTCCCACTGAAGAAGGCGCCAAGGCGGTCGAGACGCCGGTGAAAACGGTCGCCGATCTGACGCCCGACTGGAGCACCGCGCCGCAAGCGATCAAGCTGACCGTACCGCAATTGCCGGATGGCGGATACCGTCTGGCCATCACCTTTGCGCCGGCTGAAGGCGTCGAGAAAGACCCGCCGGTACGCAAGTTTGTCGCACTCCGTTTGGCCGGTGGTGTGGCAGCCGGTGTCCAAGCGGCCAAGGCTCGGGTCACAAAAGTGCGGACCAAGCTGGCGGGCAAGGATGCCCTGCTCGCCGAGTTGCCCACCGCCGAGTATCGCCTGCAACTCTTCGATCTCGCGTCCGCCGGTGAAGTGGACCCCACGCGTCTCGATTTCGCGCAGGAGTTGAAAGACGTGGCAGCCGCGCTGGATGCTCTCGAAGCCGGACGCAGTTCCCTCGCCGCGCGGCGCGGCGACTTCCGTCGCGCCTACCTTTCCAAGGTGGACAACACGCTCCAACCCTATCGCGCCTACGTCCCCAACAGCTACGACGGCTCGAAGGAATTCCCTCTGGTAATCGCGCTGCACGGGATGGGCGGCAACGAGAACAGTTATTTTGACGGCTACCGCGGCTCTTTCAAGGTGGAGGCCGAGAAGCGCGGCTACCTGGTGGCCTGTCCGAAGGGTCGTCTGCCGGCGTCGATGTACGCCGGGACGGCCGAGCAAGATGTGCTCGACGTGATCGCAGAAATGCGCCAAGCCTACAAAGTAGACCCTCAGCGCATCTACCTGACCGGGCATTCCATGGGGGG
>CAYPHP010000042.1:0-12862 GCA_964410045.1 uncultured Acidobacteriota bacterium
GATGTCGCCGCGGGCGAAGTACATGCCGGCGCTGGCCGCGGCCGTCACGCCCAGCATGAAATTGCTGGTGGTGGTGGAGACTTTGATGGGCAGCTTCATCAGGGTGTCCATCACCAGCACCTTGAATGCGCCCGCGCCGATCCCCAGCAGTCCGGAGAGTACTCCAGCGCCGAACATTCCGGCCAGAGCGGCCTGCAGGCGATGCACGTCATAGGAAACCTTACGATTGAGCGCGGGATCGAAGTAGCTGCTGTGCAGGCGCATGGAGTCGGTCCCTTCTCCCGAGCCCTCCGGAGGCAGTTCCACATTGCGAGTGCGGAACATCAGGTAGGCGGAATGCAGGAGGACCAGTCCGAACAGGACGCTCAGGAAACTCTCGGAGACGATCCCGGCCAGTAGCGCGCCGGCCAATGCGCCGCCGCAGGTGGCGGTGTTGAGCACCAGGCCCAATCGCAGGTTCAGCAACTTCTCGCGCAGGTACGCCACGCCCGCGCCGCTGGAGGTGGCGATCACCGACACCAGGCTGGCTCCGATGGCGTAGCTAAGCTTGACCTCCATCACCAGAGTCAGGAAGGGAACCAACAGGAGTCCGCCGCCGATGCCCATCAACGAGCCCAGCACTCCCGCGGCAAACGACGCCGCCAACACTTCCAGGAAGAACAGCATCGAAAAGTCAGTATACAATCCTGATCATGCTGGCTTCGTTGCTAATGTTGACGGGAATGCTGATGGCGCCTTCTGAAATCCAGATTCACGGCCACCGGGGATGCCGCGCGCTGCGGCCGGAGAACACCCTCCCGGCTTTCGAACACGCTCTGAAGCTCGGCGTGGACGTGCTGGAACTGGACATGGCCGTGACCAAGGACAACCGCATCCTGGTCAGTCATGATCCGCACATATCACAGAAGATCTGCCGCCACTGGGACGGCCGCCGCTTAACCAGCGAAGTAGCCATCCGCAGCCTGACCTTGCAGGAAGCCCAACGCTTCGACTGTGGGGCGATCCAGAATCCGGACTACCCGAAGCAAGTCCCCGTTCCGGGGACGGCGCCGCCGACGCTGGAGCAAGTCTTCGAGCTGGCCCGCGCCTATCCAAAAGTTCAGTTCAACATCGAGACCAAGATCTTCGCCAAGGAGCCGGAGCTGACCCCATCGCCGCAGGAGTTCGCGCGGCTGGTGGTGGAGGTCGTGCGCAAGCACAAGCTGGAATCGCGCGTGATCGTGCAGTCGTTCGATCCGCGGACCCTGCGTGAAGTCCGCAAGATCGCCCCCAAGATCCGCCTGGCCATGCTCAGCGAGGACGGCGTCGGGTACATTGAGCTGGCTCAGGAGATGGGCGCGGAGATCGTCTCGCCGCGCTACACCAAGCTGACGGCGGCCGACGTGAAGCGCGCCCACGCCTTGAAGATGCAGGTGGTGCCCTGGACCGCCAACGATGAAGCGTCCTGGAAGAATCTCGTCGACATGGGCGTGGACGCCATCATCACCGACGATCCGGAAGGTCTGGCCCGGTTTCTGGGGAGGAGAAAGTAGTGAGCCCAGCCGCTTTGATCACCAAAGTTCGCGATCACCTGGGCAAAGCCCGCGCCCGCGCGCTGATGATGGCCAACGCTCAGTCGGCCATCCACCGCGGGCAATATCTCAAGGAATTGACCGCGGAACTGGAGAAAGCCCAGAAGATCCTGGACAAGATTGAGGCGCTGGAGCCACCCGCGTCAGCGCCGTAAACGGCGGATCACTTCTTCCATCTGCACGCGGTGCTTCGTAAACGTATCCTCCACAATGCTCAAGGTCGCGATCTGGTGTGGTTGGTCGGCGGCTGGAAAGCGGCCGAATCCCGCTTCATGGACTCCGGAACTGCCCCGGCCGGGCGCCGGATGGGCGAGGTGGCTGAACGCGCGGACGTAGCGTAGCGCCAGGTCGGGATACTCCGGCTGATAAAAGACGTGGTACAGCGGGATGAACGGAAACAGCGCGTCATAGTAGGCTTCGCCGCACGCCATCACTCCCGGATGCCGCTCGGATAATCCTTCGATCAGCAGGCGAAGCCCGTCGTACATATCGTGACGCGCGTCGTTGACGTAGGCGAATGCGATGTCCAGGAAATAAGCATCGACGCCGAACGTGGCGATCACCTCGGAAATCCGCTCGGTCATCCAGCGGCGCCAGGCGGGATGGCCGGGATTCATCAGGAAGTCCCAGCCCTCGGCGCGGCGGTCGCCGTCCCAGTCGGCATTGTCGATGTACTTATGGTTGCCGTCGGCAGTGAGCGCCAGAGCGCCGGCCAGCTCCGGCGGCTTCTGCTGAAAATAGTTGCTGGCGTGCAGACCGAACATGGGCATGAACCGGAAACCCAGGCGGTGCCCGCGGTCGACCAGCTTTTTCAGCCCCTCGGGTCCGCCCATCCGCGGATCGGGCTTGTACAGCGGATAATTCCAGTAATAGCGGCCATCCCAGGCGGGCAGGAACACCAGCACTTGCCGCGGATCGATTTGCGACGCGGTCCATTCCAGAATCTCGGTGATGCGCGCGAAGGTGTTGAACACGTAGCCGGTCCAGTGCGCGCCGTGAATGTTCAGCACCAGGCGGATGTGGCGCATCCAGTCCGGCACGTCGCGGCGGGCGCCCCAGGCGGGCACGCGAAACGCTTTCTCAAAGTGCTGCTGATGGGCGCGAAACGCTTCGTCCTTCGAGCCTGCTTTGAGGATGCGCCACGGCGGAGCCGCGAAACGATGGCTGGGACGGTGGGCCTTCTCTTCCGCCACCAACTCCGCGCGCCAGCCGTCTTGAGCGGGTTGCAGGTACAAGCGCTTGGGACGGACCTGATCGTCCAGGCAGTCGAGCAGGACGTGCCCGCCGTCTTTGCCTTCCACCACCAGAAATGGGAAGACGCTTTGTCCGGTCTGCGGCCCGGCGGCCCATGTGACGATCGGGTAGTGATAGAGCACCTCGTCGTTGGCGGGATCGAAGAAGCGCCCGCCTCCCGCCGAGATCCGTCCGCGCGGGATGCTTCGCACCACCGTGGTGATGGCCTTCAACGGATGGCCTTCATGCTCGGCTTCCACACGCCAGGTGACCGCGTCTCCCTCGCGCCGGAAATGCGCCGCCAGCCGGCCCGCAGACTTTTCCTGCCCGCCGGCCCAAAGGAACCCCGTGGCCTCAACGCGCAGACCGCCTTCTGCGGAATCCGCAGCGCGCATCGCCGAGGGGTCGGGCACGTAGACGTTTTCGTACGTGAACACCCGGAAGGCGAAGCGGTACCCGGCGAACTCCACCGAGGGTTCCGGGAAGTCGAAGCTGAAGTTCATGAATGACCGCCCGGGCGGCGGCAGGATCACCTCACTGGTGGACGTCAGCGGCAGGATGGGATGTGCGGCCATGGCGACGAGTGTAGCAGACAGATTCTCCGGAACTCCCTGCCGGCTGCGGCGTATCTAGACGGTGAGAGGGATAGGACCATGACGAAACTACTGCTGGCAGTAATGGTATCGGTCGGATCGCTGGCGTTTGCCGGCGACAAATATCTGCACATCAACGTGGGAGACCCGCACGAGAAGGTTCGCGTCAGCGTGCCTTTGGCGTGGGTGGAGAAGCTGCTGCCCACGGTTCACGTCCGTTACAGCCGGCACAAGCACGACGGAATCAGCCCGCGAGAGTTGCTGGATGCGGTCCGTCGCGCCCCCGACGGCGAGTTTGTGACCGTGGAGGGCCGGGACGATGAGATCCGCGTGGCCAAGTCCGGCGGCTACCTCTTGGTGAAAGCGCGCGACGGCCGGCGCTGGCGGTCGGAGAACGTCGAGATCAAGTTGCCTCTGAAAGTCCTGGAGGCGCTGGCCAATGACACGGACCATCTAGATCTCGGGGCCGCGATTCGCGCGATCTCCGAACACTGTGATGCCCTGATCAGCGTGGAAGGTGATCGGGAGAAGGTGCGGATCTGGGTGGATGAGAAGCGCCGCCAGTAAGAAAGCTGTTAGCTCTCAGCTGTCAGCTTTCAGGTCCACAATCGTGGCGCTGGCCGCCGCCGAAAGCATTACCGGCGCAATGGGAAAGACGCGATTACGGACGCCGGAAGCCGCCCACACCATCTGATGATCCATCAGGTCGCGGTCCAGCAAGACCCTGATCGGGGCCTTGTGGCCGACGGGTGGCACGACTCCGATCCGAAAGCCGGTTCGCGCTTCCACTTCCTTGGCGGTAGCTTTGCGCACGGGACCGCCGGCCAGCAAGGCGACTTTCTCTTCATTCACCCGGTTGACTCCGGACACCAGCAGGAGCAGCAGTTCGTCGCCGGCAACAAACACCAGTGACTTGACGATCTGAGCGACCTCGCATCCCACAGCCTCGGCAGCCTGTTCGGCGGTCGCCGTTCCTGACGGGAAGGTGCGGAACTCGGGAAACAGGCCCATGGCCTCAAAGGCTTCGGCGACTGGATCAGAGGGCATTGCTACAACCTCAGCTTCTCACGGCAGTATTTGAAGTTCTTGGCCACGCCTTCCTTCTCGGAAAACAGGGCTCGATCGTAGACGTCGAGTTCGGTGACGACCCACCCATTGTAGCCATGCTTCTTCATCTGGGCGACGACCGCGGAAAGGTCGAGGCTTCCCATGCCCAGCGCAGTGAACCACTGCTCGCGAGTCCGGCCGTCGACGTCCGCGATTTTCTTGGGCGGCCCGGCGTACGAGTCTTTGAGATGAGGAAACAGCAGCCGCCCGCCGTAAACCTTGAACACTTCCGCCGGGTCGGACCCGCCCCGAGCGAGATGCGCAGTGTCGAGGATCAAGCCAACGTAGCGGGGGTCGAAGGCGTCAAACAACCGCTGGCAGCCATCGGGAGTCTCGCTGAGGGAGTTCATGTGGTTGTGGTACCCGAGGCGGACGCCCACGTCGGCAGTCCGCTTGCCGATCTCATTCAGCAACTCCGCCAGTCGCTTGTGCGGCTCGGGGATCCCCTGGCTGCGGCCCAGGTTGTCTAGAAGTTGCACGTATTCTCCGCCGATGATCTTCTGAAAGCGAGCCTGTACGAGGGTGCGCTCGATGAACTTCTCCCGCTCTGAAAGACGGGCGTCCACAGATCCTGCGGAAACGCACACCGGTGCCAGCTTGAGTTTGGCCAGCTTTTCTTTCAACTCCGCCGGGCGGTCCTTGAAGCGGTCGTATTCCGGCGAGCGGTAGTGGACCCCGTCATAGCCGATCTGGGCGCAGGCTTCGAGCGCTTCATCAAAGCGCTCGGTGGGCCAGGTCAAGGTGGCGCACCCGAGGCGATGACCTGCAGCCGCACGCAACAGCGGAGCGGCTGCGCAGAGGGCCAGAAACTCTCGGCGCCGCATGCCTCGATCCTAACCGATGTTCGCCTGGGTTAACATGTTGCCGTGGGCGCCAAGGCCATACTCGACGGGATCCAGCCAGTCCAGGAAGCGGCCGTGGAGAAGGCACTGACCCTGCTCGACAGCCTGGACACCTGGATCACCCTGCACCAGATTGAGTGTTGCCGCATTCCCGCCCCGCCGTTTGAAGAACAGGCGCGCGGCGAGTACTTCCGGCGGCTGTTCCAGCAACTGCAACTCGAGCGCGTGCGAGTAGACGCGGCCGGCAACGTCCGCGGCGAGATTCCGGGATCCGCGCCGGCCCGCGACCGCGGCGTCGTGGCGGTGACCGCGCATCTCGATACCGTATTTCCGCGCAACACGGTCGTGGAGGTGCGCACCGAAGCCGGACGGCTGTTGGGTCCGGGCATCACCGACAACGGCGCAGGTCTGGCGGCGCTGATGGGTGTGGCCTACGCCCTGAAGATGGCGGCCTGGCGCGGCCGGTCCAGCGTACTCTTCGTGGCCAACACCGGAGAGGAAGGCGAGGGTAACATGCGCGGGATGCGCCAGCTTCTCGACGACGCCGCCCTCCAGCAGCGGCTGCGCGGATTGATCGTGGTGGATGGTCCAGGGACGGAGCACATCACTGTCCGCGGTCTGGGCAGCCGCCGGTATTCCATCGTCGTCGAAGGACCGGGCGGCCACAGTTGGACGGAGTTTGGCACAGTGAATCCCATTCATGCTTTGGCTGCGGCGGTCTCGCGGCTGGCGTCGGTGGTTCTGCCCACAGAGCCGCGCGCCACGCTGAGCGTTGGGGAACTGCGCGCCGGAACCAGCGTCAATTCCATCCCCGGCACCGCCACCATGAAGGTGGACATCCGTTCCGGTTCCGAGGAAACGCTCAAACAGCTCGCCGACCTGCTCCAGGAAACGGTACGCGAGGCAGTCAACCAGGAAAATCGCCGCGCCACGCGGGGCTCGCTTTCTTTCCAGATGCAGGAGATCGGCTACCGGCCCGCCGGGGAGTTGCCGCCCGACGCCAGGATCCTGCAGGTGATCCAGCAAGTGGACGCGCACCTGGGTATCCGCGCCCGCTTGGAGCAATCCTCCACCGACGCCAACCTGGCGCTTTCGATGGGGCTGGAGGCGGTCTCCGTCGGAGGAGGCGGGCAAGGCGGCGGCATGCATACGCCCAACGAATGGTACGATCCGGCCCAGCGTATTCTGGGATTGAAGCGCATCCTGCTGGCGACGGCTCTTCTGGCGGCATGAAACATCAGGGATCGCCGGGCGTTGTACCCAGAGAGGTGACTCGCAATGCCAGTTCCTAGAACGCTCGCATTGGTCGCGATGCTGATGCTCGGGCCGGAAACGCGCTCGTTCCATCAATCGGTGGCGCTCGAGACTGTTTCCGAGACCACCGCGAACGTGAGCGTGGGCGATCTGAATCGTGACGGTCATTTGGATATCGTCATGGCCAAGGGCCGCCACTGGCCGCTGGCTGACGTGCTGCTCTTCGGCGACGGCAAGGGCCACTTCAAGCCCGGACCTGCGCTGCCGAACAAACCTGATCGCAGCTATTCGGCTCCGCTCGCCGATCTGGACGGTGACGGCGACCTGGACATCGTTCTGAGCAACGATCGGCCGGACCCGAAGCTCGTCCTGCTGAACGACGGCAAAGGCAATTTCGCGATGGGTGAATCATTCGGTGATCCCAAATGGTCCACCCGTAACGTTGTCCTGGCGGACTTGAATGGCGATAAGTTTCCCGACATCGCGATCGCCAACCGGCCCGGACCAGGTTATGTGTGCTTCAACGATGGCAAAGCCCGCTTCACATGCGCGGCGTTGGTTTCGGAGGGTTCAGCCACGACCCTGGCGGGCGACATGGATGGCAATGGCTCGCAGGACCTGGTCGTCGCATGCCGTGATGACTGTCAGAGCGTCGTCTACGTGAACGATGGCAAAGGCGGTTTCCCGGAGAAGCGCCCCTTCGGTCCACGTGCGTCGACGCGGGCCCTTTCGGTCGCCGACTTCGATGGCGACGGGCGGCTGGACATCGCCGCGTGCCACGAGAACCTGGGGTTGTACGTATACTTCAACACCGGCAAAGGCAACTTCGGACCGGGCATCTTGATCGCCGAGAAGGATGCCTTGCCCTACTCGATGCTCGCGGCGGATTTGAACAAGGATGGCAAGCCAGAGATGATCGTTGGATTTGTGAAGGCTCCGGGAGCCATCTATTTCAACGACGCCACAGGCAGGAAATACAATCGCGTCCCGTTTGGCGACGACAAGGGCGCGGTCTACGGGCTCGCCGTAGCCGACCTGGACGGCGACGGTTACCCGGACATCGCCGCCGCGCGTTCCGACGCTCCCAGTCTGGTATTCTTCAGCCGGCCTCCAAATCCCATTTCGGATGAGAACAGAACCACTATTGGAAAGAAGAGCGGCGACCGTTAGGGAGCGGGTGCTTCCCTGGAATACCCGCTCGCTCACGCTCGCGGCTCGTCGGTAGGCCAGCTTGGACTTGAACCTTAGCTAATGTCTCGCCGCCTTCAAGCTGACCTCCTATTGATCCTAGTCTGCGCCGTCTGGGGCGCAACCTTCGTTGTGGTCAAGGAAGCGCTCCGCGACTCCTCCACCCTTGTCTTTCTGACCTTGCGCTTCACCTTGGGCGCTGTCGCCTTGTTGGTGTTGGTCCGCCGCTTGCCGCGACAGGCCTGGTGGCCCGGGGCGGCGACCGGGCTCTTTCTCTTCCTGGGCTATTTCCTGCAAACTCAAGGCCTGCGTTGGACTTCCGCCTCCCACTCGGCCTTCATTACCGGGCTGGCGGTGATTCTGGTACCGGTCCTGTCGGCATTGTGGACGCGCCGGTTTCCTGGATGGAGCGTAACGGTGGGGGTCCTGATGGCTCTGACCGGACTGGGCTTGCTCACGGGCCTGCTCACCAAGTCGGGGTGGTCTGCGTCTATCTCTACGGGAGACCTTTGGACCCTGGGATGTGCGGTCGCCTTTGCTGTCCATATTATTCTGGTCGGACACTTCAGCGCCCAGGTTGCGCCATCGGCGCTGACCGCCGGGCAGGTGCTGACCGCGGCGGTATTGGGGGCGTTCAGCTTTCCCTGGGCCGAATCCTATTTCTTGCGGCTCACCCCGGGCTTGATTCTCGCGGTATTGATTACCGGCCTGTTCTGCACCGCCATCGCCTATTACGCCCAAGCCTGGGCTCAGCAGTTCACTTCCGCCACCCACACCGCGCTGATCTTCTCCACCGAACCGGTCTTCGCCTGGCTGACTTCAAGGGTGGTATTGGGCGAAGAACTCACCGGCATGGCCGGACTGGGTGCCCTGCTGATCCTGGGCGGGATCGTATTCGCCGAGGTGGCCGGGCGGCGGCCGGAGCCCGTTCAGGTATAGGTTTGTCTCGCCGGGTAACCCCCGCGGTTTCGCGGGCGTCTTTCTGGCTGTATAATAGTGCAATCCCCCACGGAGGATGTGTCTATCCATGAACGATCTGATTTCCAACCTGCGGTCACGGCGGCTCTTGTCTCTCACGGTGCTGGTGTTCACTTTGTCGGTCGGCGTGGTGCTGGGAACGCTGATCACCGGCGGCGTGCGCGCGGCGCGCGATCAGGTGGCTCCGGGAGCCACTCCGCTGTCGATCCCCGCCCCGGCCCAGCTTTCTTCCGCCTTTGTGCAGGTGGCCAAGATGGTGGAACCGGCGGTGGTGAACATCAATACGGAATCCACGCTGAAGAACCACCCCAAGGTGGCTCCGAACCCGCGCCAAAGAACGCCGCGCGGCCAGGATCCCTTCGATGATCTCTTCGACCGCTTCTTCGGCGGCCAGCAGCCGCAGGGTGACGTTCGCACTCGCAGCCTGGGGTCCGGAATCATCGTGGACAGCAAGGGCTACATCCTGACCAACCGGCACGTGGTGAATGAAGCCGACCGCATCCGCGTGAGGGTTCACGACGACACCACGCAGTACGACGCCAAGGTCATTGGTATGGACGAAGACACCGATCTGGCGGTCATCAAGATCGAGCCCAAGAAGTCGCTGCCCTCCGCGAAGATGGGCAACTCCGAAGGCATGAGCGTCGGAGATTGGGTGCTGGCCATCGGCAGCCCCTTCGGGCTGGAAGCCACGGTCACCGCAGGCATCATCAGCGCCAAGGGCCGGGACATTTCCCAGAGCGCCTTCCAGCATTTCCTGCAGACGGATGCGGCCATCAATCCCGGCAACAGCGGCGGTCCGCTGGTGAACATGGCCGGTGAAGTCGTTGGCGTGAACACGGCCATCTTTACCAGCCGGGGCAGCTACGAGGGTGTGGGTTTCGCCCTGCCCTCGTCCATGGCCGTCTCGGTCTACAACCAGATCATCAAGACCGGCCGGGTGACCCGCGGGTCCATCGGCATCGAGTTCAGCCGTGACGACAATCCCGCGGCCCTGCGCGTCTACGGCGCCAAGGAAGGCGTCCTGGTAACCAACGTCCTCCGCGACAGCCCGGCTGAGAAGGCCGGCCTGAAGCCCGGCGACGTGATCCTCTCGATCAACAGCACGCCCACGCGCACCGGCAACGACTTGGTCGCCAAAGTTTCCGAAACTCCAGTCGGCGACAAAGTCCAAGTGCGTCTGCTCCGCGACGGCAAGGAACAAACGATCGCCGTCGGGATCGGTGACCGCGCCCAGGTGATTGACGCGCGCAACCGGGAAGCTGACGAGCCCAGCGCCGAGCCCAAGGAAGTGGGTGAAGCTAAATTCGGTGTTCAGATCCAAAGCCTGACTCCGGACATGGCCAGCCGTCTGGGCATCGCCAACCAGCCCGGCGTAGTGGTTATGGAAGTCGACAGCGGCAGCTTCGCTGAAGACGTTGGCGTGGCCCGCGGCGACGTGATCATTGAGATCAACAAAAAGCCGGTGCGCAGCGTCGACGACGTGCGGGCGATCCAGCGCGATTTGAAGTCCAAGGACGACGTGGTCTTCCGGATCATGCGCCGCCGCGGCGCGGTGATGCAGAACTTCTTCCTGGCGGGTGTGCTGCCGTAATGCGGCGGCCAGGCCTGCTGGGAATCCTGCTGCCGGCCTTGGCGCTGGCTCTGGGTTCTTTTGGGTGGGGGCTGCAAGCCCCCACCAAGCGGTCGGCTACCCCTTCCAAGAAGTCGGCAGGCAAGAAGACACCGTCCGGTAAGAAATCTTCCTCCAAGAAATCCTCCAGCAAGCGGAGCTGGCGCAATCCCCGGCAGACCGAACCGGATGCCGAGCGTTCCCGCGAGATCCAGGAAGCCCTGGCGCGCCAGGGCTACCTGACTTCCAAACCTTCCGGCAAGTGGGACGCGGCCACCAGCGACGCCTTCGGCCGCTTCCAGCGTGACCAGGGCCTCCCGGTCACCGGCAAGCCCGAATCCCGCGCCTTGATCAAGCTTGGTCTCGGCGGTCCCAACCACTCACAATAGGGGTGACGGGTGTCGGGTCACGGGTGTCGGCTTCTCACCGTCACCTGACACCCGTCACCTGTCACCCGTTTCGAGCTATTCTGTCTTTAGCATTCATTTCATACGCGAGTGGAGGCATTATGGCCGGTCCGAAAGTCTACAAGAACTTCATCAACGGCGAATGGGTAGAGTCCCGCACGGGACGCACATTTGAGAATCGCAATCCTGCCAACAAGACTGAAGTGGTTGGGCTGTTTCAGGCATCCGATCAGCGTGACGTGAACGACGCGGTGGAAACGGCTAAGGAAGCGTTTCAGTCCTGGCGGCTGATGCCGGCGCCCCGGCGCGGCGAAATCCTGTTCCGGGCCGCGCAAGCCTTGGTTACGCACAAAGAAGAATTGGCTCACGACATGACCCGCGAGATGGGCAAGGTGATCAAGGAGACCCGCGGCGACGTGCAGGAAGCCATCGACATGGGTTTCTACATGGCCGGTGAAGGACGGCGTCTGCATGGTCAGACCACTCCGGCGGAGATGCCCAACAAGTTCGCTATGAGCGTGCGTATGCCGCTGGGCGTGTGCGCCATGATCACGCCGTGGAATTTCCCCATGGCCATTCCCTCCTGGAAGATTTTCCCGGCGCTGATCTGCGGCAACACCGTGATCATCAAGCCGGCCACCGATACGCCGCTCTCGGTCTACCACTTCGTGCGCATCCTGAATGAAGCGGGTCTGCCGCGCGGAGTGCTGAGCATGGTCACCGGGTCGGGCGGCGCCGTCGGCAATCCGCTGATGACCCATCCGGACGTGCGCATGGTGTCGTTCACCGGATCAACCGAGATCGGCCGCGCGGTCTCCAACGCCTGCGCCCCGCAATTCAAGCACTGCAACCTGGAAATGGGCGGCAAGAACATCGTCATGGTGATGGAAGACGCCGACCTGGACTTGGCGGTCGACGGCTGCCTGTGGGGCGGCTTCGGCACCACCGGTCAGCGTTGCACCGCCACCAGCCGCGTCGCCGTCGACAAGCGCGTCTACAAGGAGTTTGTGGAGCGTTACGTGGAGCGCGCCCGCAACCTGAAGGTCGGCGACGGGCTTGATCCGGAAGTGGAAATGGGGCCGTTGGTGAACCAAGCCCAGGTGGAAAACGTCGACAGCTACGTGCAGATCGGCAAGGGCGAAGGCGCGAAGCTGGCCTGCGGCGGCCACCCCCTGACCGAAGGCAGCTATCATTGCGGCTACTTCTATACGCCGACGATCTTCACTGACGTCGATCCCAAGATGCGCATCGCCCAGGAAGAGATTTTCGGGCCGGTGGTCTCAGTGATTCCGGTGGACGGCCTGGACGAAGCAATTGAGGTCGGCAACAACGTGGCCTACGGCCTCTCGTCCGCGCTCTACACGCGCGACATCAACCGGGCATTTCGCGCCATGCGCGACATGTACACCGGAATCTTCTACGTCAACGCGCCGACCATCGGCGCGGAGATCCATCTGCCCTTCGGCGGCACCAAAGAAACCGGCAACGGCCATCGCGAAGCCGGCACCGCCGCGCTGGACACGTTCTCCGAATGGAAGAGCGTGTATATCGATTTCAGCGGCAAACTGCAAAGGGCTCAGATTGACGTGGAGTAGGCACCCGCAACTCGAAGCTATGAAACGAGCGACTCCGCCAAGCAGAGCGAGCATGGCTCCGCATCTTGCGGATTCGTTGTGGCATACGTCGTCGGTAGCGCCGCCTTGACATATGCCGACACTACTTGGTTTGGGCTGGGGGACCCCAAGTTTTGACAGGTCGCGCGAGTGTGGCGGGTGTACTGGCCCGGATGGGCCCTCGCCTATGCGCCGATCGCTCTCGCTGCTTTGGCGGTGGCGTTCCCATTACCCAAACGGTGGTGGGCAGGCTACGTCTGGGCGTCATTGGTGGTCACATTGGGCGCTCTGGAGACCTCCTTCGTTTTAGATGTCAACTGGCAGACGCTACTTGTCGAATGGACGATCGTACCCGTTGTCTCTCTCGTTGGTGGGATCACCTGCCGAATGGCCTTGACCAACAGGTCCACATGAACGAAAGAGTCGGCTACCGCCACGCCGCAATTTGCGGTAGTGTGGTCAGG
>CAYPHP010000043.1:0-10114 GCA_964410045.1 uncultured Acidobacteriota bacterium
GTTTCAAGAACGGTATTGTCGCAGCGGACCCACCGAATGATCCTGAGTGGAGCCCGGAAGACGCGCGCTACTCGGTGATTCGCTGGCTGCCCTCGACCATCGAGAACGCCTCGGGCCCGCACATTCGCGATCCGCGCACCGGAGAAATCCTGGAAGCGGACATCAACTTCTACCACAACGTAATGAACCTGAATCGGTCCTGGTACTTCGTGCAAGTCGGACCGCTCGATCCGCGCGCGCACAAGCTGCCTCTCCCCGACGATCTGATGGGCCGCTTGATCGAATACGTGGTGGCCCACGAGGTCGGCCACACTTTGGGCTTCCAGCACAACATGAAGTCCAGCTCCATGTACGAGCAGGCCAAGCTCCGCGACAAGGAGTGGCTCAAGAAAATGGGCCACGTCGCCACGCTGATGGACTATTCGCGCTTCAACTACATTGTCCAGCCCGAGGACAAGGTCCCAGTTGAAGACTTGATCCCCAAGATCGGACCCTATGACAAGTGGGCCACGATGTGGGGCTACAAACCGATTCCAGGGGCCACGACGCCGGATGACGAGAAAGCTACGCTGGACGAGTGGGCCCGCGAGCAGGACAAGACGCCGTGGCTGCGCTTCTCGACGGCGGGTTCCGGCGGCGCTGATCCTGGCGAGCTGACCGAAGCAGTCGGCGATGCCGACGCCGTGAAGTCAACCGCGCTGGGCCTGAAGAATCTGGAGCGTGTCGCGAACATGTTGCTCAGCGCTACCAGTGGCCAGAAGGGCGAGCCTTACGACGATCTGAGCGAACTCTACGGCCGCATGATGGGCCAATGGTGCCTGGAGATGAACCTCGTGGCGGACATCGTCGGCGGGTTCAACTCGCAACAGAAGAACGTCGGCCAGGACGGCGTGCGCTTCACCCCCATACCGCGCGATCGGCAAGCCGGAGCGGTGAAGTTTCTCAGCGACAACGCCTTCGTCACCCCGTCCTTCTTCATCAAGCCGGAGATTCTGCGGCGGATCGAGGCGGTTGGGGTGCTGGAGCGCGTCCGCCGGGCGCAGTCCGGCGTGCTCAACAACGTGTTGAGTCCCGCGCGCCTGACGCGGCTGGTGGAGCAGGAAGCCCTGGACGGCAGCGCCACGTACGCCCCGGTGGATTTCCTCGCCGACGTTCGCAAGGGTGTCTGGAAGGAACTGGACGGGACTACGCCGGTGAAGATCGACGCCTACCGCCGCAACCTGCAGCGCGCCTACGTGGACATCATGGGTGACCGGCTGGCTCCGTCGGCCGATGCGCCGGCCACGCCGGCTTTCCCGGGAGCCCCAGCGCCTCCGGCGACCACCGAGGATCTCCGCCCCTTTTTCCGCGGCGAATTGCGCGCGGTGAGCGCTTCGATCACTGCGGCGATGGCCCGCGCCACCGACCGCGCGACGCGCCTGCATCTGGACGACATCAAGGACCAGATCGCTAAGGCCCTCGATCCCAAGTTCGCGCCGCCGTCGGCGGCAGCGGGCGGCGCGGGGGGCGGACGGCGCGGGTACGACGACGGCTTCCAGCCGTGGCTCGAACCGGACGTCTGCTGGCCGGATTACATTATTCGTCCGTAGGGTTCGCCACGGAGGCACAGAGGACACAGAGAAACGCAGGAGTTTCGCGCAAAGACCCAAAGAACGAAACACGAGATGGTGTTGTTCTTCTTGGCGTCTTTGCGGCTTGGCGCGAGATTCTTCTCTGTGTTCTCTGTGTCTCTGTGGTTAGACCCGTTCGATGATTGTGGCGGTGGCCATGCCGAAGCCGATACACATGGACTGCAAGCCGTAGCGCCCGTGGGTGCGTTCCAGAATATTCACCAGCTTGGTCATGAGGATTGCGCCGGTAGCGCCCAGCGGATGGCCGTGGGCGATGGCTCCGCCTTGAATGTTCAGGCGGTCGTGCGGTGCGCCGAGTTCCTTGGCCCAGGCGAGCGGTACGCTGGCGAAGGCCTCGTTGATCTCGAACGCGGAGATGTCGTCCAGCTTCAGCCCGGCTCTGGCCAGTGCTTTCTGGGTGGCGGCGATGGGGCCCGTCAGCATCATCACTGGGTCGCTGCCAACCACCACCCGCGCCACGATACGCGCACGCGGCTTCAGGTTCAGTTCCTTCACCTTGCGTTCTGAAGCCAGCAACACGGCGCCCGCGCCGTCGGAGATCTGACTGGAATTGCCGGCGGTGACCACGCCGTTCGACTTGAACACGGTCTTCAGCGTGGACATGCGGGCTCGATCTGGCTCGGCGCGGACGCCTTCATCAACTGAGAGCCCATTCACGGGGAACAGCTCACGAGCCGTCCATCCGGCGCGCTGCGCGGCCCCGGCGCGGCAGTGTGATTGCGCCGAGAAATCGTCAAGGGTGTCGCGATCGAGCGCCCATTTCTCCGCCACCATCTCCGCCGAGACGCCCTGGTGCATGATGGCATAGGGGAAACTGCGGGCGAACTCCGGACTGATGTTGTTGTCGCTGCCCATCTTCACCCGGCTCATCATCTCGACACCGCTGCCGATGGTCAGGTCGGCATCGCCGGAAGCGATGGATTGCGCCGCCGAGTGAATGGCTTCCTGGCTGGACCCGCAGAAGCGGTTGAGCTGCACCGCGGGCACCTCAATGGGAAATCCGGCCTTGAGCACCGCCAGGCGGGCGATGTTCGTTCCCTGGTCGAAGATCGGCGTCACGCAGCCGGTGACTACGTCTTCCACCTGCGCCTTCTCGACCTTGGCGCGCTCGACCAGGGCGTTCAGCGCCCCGGCCAGCAGATCCACAGGATGGATGTTGTGCAGCGCCCCGTCATCCTTGCCACGCCCGATTGGCGTGCGTACTGCGTCCACAATGAAAACGTCCGTCATACCGTCTATTCTAACAGTGCTATCCTTTTTCCAGCACCGTGCAAATCGACGGATTCCTGAAGTCGGCGGCCAAAGGCCAATTCGATCCCGTCTACCTTCTGGCGGGCACGGAGTTGTTCTTCCGCGACAAGTTCAGGCAAGCCCTGGTGAAGTTCTTTCTGGGCGGGCCTGACGGCGAAGTTGCCGAGCATGACTTGCTCGAGACGCCCGTCCGCGACGCATTGGACGACGCCGCTAACCTGAGCCTGTTCGCCCCGCGGCGAGTGGTTTGGCTGCGCAACGCGGACGCCATCCTGCCCAAGAGGGAAGGTCAAACTTCCAGCCGCCACTCGCCCGAAGCGGTCAGCGCCTACCTGGCGCGCCCCAACGAGCAAACCGTGGTTGTCTTTGAGGCGCGCCTCGACGAGAAGGAGAAGATCGCGCGCATGGAGAAAGCGCTGCCCGGCGCGGTGAAGATTGAGTTGGAGCGGCCGGCCGTGGAAGACTCCGCTCGTTATCTCGCCGAGGAAGCCCGCCGGGGCGGCTACGAGATGGACACTCGAACGGCGGCGGAGCTGGTGGAATCCACTGGAGGCGACCTGGCGCGCGCCTGCAAGGAACTGGAAAAGTTGATGGCCTACGCCGGTGACCGCCAAACAGTGACCACCGAAGACGTCCGCGAGATGGTCACCGCGGAACCTGCTTTTATCATTTGGGAGTTGGGGGACTCCATCGGGCGGCGGGACCGGCGCGCCGCTCTGGAACGTCTGGAGGCCATGCTGCGCGACGGCCGCAGCGCCATGCCCATCCTTGGGCTGATCGCCAGCCACATGCGCCGCCTCCTGCGCGCCAAGGCTGGATCACGGCAATGGTTTCCCGACGAGGTTCGCAGGCAAGCGCAGAAGACATCCTTGCCGATTCTGCTGCGGGCACTCGACCGCCTGCATCAGGCGGATCTGGAGTTGCGCTCTTCCCCGCCCGACGAGCGGCTGGTTCTGGAACGGCTGATTTTTGATCTCGCGCGGTAGTCGTCCTTCGGAGTGCGGTGGCTTGCCACCGCATGCGACGGCAAGCCGCCGCACTCCAAGGCGCTATTTCACCTCAAAAGTGTACCTGCCTGATCCGACTGCAACCACGTACGCCGAGTTCGTTTCCCGCGCCGCCGGCGTGTCACTGATCAGTTTCCCGCCTGTTAGCTTGGGTACGTGAACTTCAGCGGTGCTGCCAACCGGGATCACCACGTCCAGGCGCAGGCTTTCATCCGTGCGCGACCAGGACGACGACAGCGTCCCGCGCAGTGTTTCCGTGGTCGCGGAGGCCCAACGCAGGTCGCGGACCATCTGCGGGCGGATCACCAGCTTCGCGAAACCCGGATGCGCAGGATCCATCTGGATGCCGGCGAGCGCCTCGTAGAACCACGCACCGACGCTGCCAAACATCGGATGGTTGTGCGAGTTCATCGAAGGTCCGGTCTTGTTCTGCCACAGTTCCCACATCGTGGTGGCGCCGTTCTCGATCATGTAGCCCCAGCTTGGGAACG
Organism: uncultured Acidobacteriota bacterium; assembly: GCA_964410045.1. Classification (GTDB taxonomy): domain Bacteria; phylum Acidobacteriota; class Terriglobia; order JAJPHL01; family JAJPHL01; genus CAYPHP01. The sequence continues at coordinate 4,381 of CAYPHP010000043.1, forward strand.
TGGTCTGTGTGGCCAGTTCATAGGCCAGGTCGCCATGACCCGTGCGTGTGAGCAGAGGCATCAGATATTTGGTCCCGACGATGCCGGTGGTCAGATGCGTATTGTGCTGGTAGAGGATGCTGTTGCGCAGGCGCCCGATGATGCCGCCGATGCGATCCTGCGGAGCCAGTCCCAGATAGGCGGCAAGAGTCAGCGCCGTCTGCGTACCTACACCCTGGAACTTTCTGTACGATGCCTCGCGAATCCCGCCCGCACGCTGGGCGTAAGCCGTCGCGTCTTCCTTCTTTCCCAGAATCTCAGCGACCTTGGCGACGATGTCGGTACTCCAGAAATAGTAGAACGTCGAGACCACCGGCTTGGGGGTGTCTTCGATGGAAACCCAATCGCCATACGACGCGTAGTTCAGGACGCCGTCCTCGCTGCGGCTGTGCAGGTAGTCCGCCCAGGCCTTAATGCCTGCATAGTGGTCCTCGAGCGCGCGGCGGTCGCCGTAGTACTGATAGAGGTACCAGACGAACAGCGGATACGCGCTGCCCCACGCCGGATCGGCGGGCCGGCTGCCCCATTTGTGCGGCACCGTGTCGGTGACCGTCCCGTCCGCGCCTTGGACATCGCGGATGTCGCGCAGGAAGTTCGAGTAGAACGCGGCCATGTCGAAGTTCCAGATAGCGACTTCCGCGGCCAGGTGAGCGTCGGCCATCCAGCCCATACGTTCGTCGCGCTGGTTGCAGTCGGTAGGGATGCTGTGCAGATTGCTCCGCAGGCCCCACAGAATGTTGTGCTGCAGTCGGTTCAGAAGCTTGTTGGAACTGGCAAAGCCGCCCACGGGTTTCACATCGGTATGCACCACGATGCCTTCGATGGTGTCCTGCCGTGGCGTACCGGGGTAGCCGGTCAACTCCACGTAGCGAAAGCCGTGATAGGTGAAGCGGGGCTCGTGGACCTCCAAATCGCCGCCACGAAGAATGTAGACGTCTGTAGCGCGAGCCCGGCGGAGGTTCTCTACGTTCAGCGTGCCGTCTTCATAGAGCAACTCGGCGTGGCGCAGGCGGACGGCCGTGCCCCGAGGACCACGTACCCTGAGGCGTACAAATCCGGAGAAGTTCTGGCCCAAGTCGTAGATGTAAACGCCGGGGCGAGGACTGGTCATCTTCAGTGCCGGCAGCCTCTCGACCATGCGGATGGGAGGCATCATCTGCGCGGAAAGCTCTCCTGCCGGACCGTCCACGACGGCAGCGGCTTTCCAGGCCGGCTCCGGATCGAGCGGCAGGTCCCAGCCTGGCGTTTCAAGGCGCGCGTCATAAGTTTCGCCGTCGAAGACGCTATCGGCCGTGATCGGCCCGTCAGCGGCTTTCCAGGTCGCATCACTCACGATCTCAACGCGCTGCCCGCCTTCCATCTCGATGTTCAATTGCAGAAGCACTGCGCGCTTCTCGTACCAGCCTTGACCCAGCATCACTCCGACGGCGTTTGGACCCTTGCGGAGCATCGAGGTGACGTCGTGGGTGACGTAGAGCACGCGCTTGCCGTAGGTGGTCCATCCAGGATCGAGGACGTGGTCGCCGGACTTGCGGCCGTTGATGCGCAACTCGGAATAGCCGATCCCGGAGATATAGGCGCGTGCCCGTACCGGAGCCGCGGGCAGAATGAACGGTTTGCGCAGGACATTCCCGCCGCCAATCCAGCGGCCCTTCCACTCGCTCTTTGCCAGCAATCCCATCTCGAACCAAGCGCTGGGGGTGGGGTTGGGACGGCCTTGCTTGTCCCATGACGTGACCGACCATTGATAGCGCTGCCCGCTGACCAGGGGTTCGCCACGATAGACGATCTGGGTGGTCTCGCCCGACTCGACGCGTCCGCTATCCCAAGCGACGGCTCCCGAAGCTTTCACCACACGCAACTGGTAAGCGGTCTGAACCTGGCCACGCTCCGTATGTTCCAAGGCCCACGAGAAGCGCGGCTGGGCAACGTCGATCCCCAGCGGATTGGTCAGGTATTCACAGCGCAGTTGGGTGGCCGGGAGAAACTGGGCCACAGCGGGAACCACAAAGGCACAAAGAACACAAAGAAGCCGCATGCGCGGCATCATACAACTCTTTGTGTACTTTGTGCCTTTGTGGTGCTACTTCAGACGGGAAGCCAGGCGGCTCTTGTACCGGGAAGCGGTGTTCTCGCGGATGACACCCTTTTTCACCGCTTTGTCGATGATGGAGAATGTTCCGGACGCCATCGTCTTGGCCTTTTCAGGCTCTTTGCCCAGGGCCAGCCGGAACTCACGGATGGCGTGACGCAGCCGCGTGCGGGCGGCCTGATTGCGCAGATTGCGCTTACGGTTCTGACGCGCTCTCTTCAGCGCGGAAAAGTGATTAGCCATAAACTATAATCATACTACATTGGAAGGAACTCTGACCAGCCCGCAGCAGTGTTATTACGACCTGGAGGTCCCCTCCGGGCACTCCCGGCGCAAGTTCTGGCCGCTGCTGATCGCCATGCACGGCTACGAGGGCAACAAGGAATCCATGATGCGTCTGGCCTTGCGCGTGACCGACGACCGCATGCTGGCCATCACCCTGCAAGGGTCCCACCAGTTCTGGCTCCGCGGAGAGGATGGCGCCAACGCCCGCGCCGGTTTCGGCTGGGGAACCAACTACAAGCCCGCTGATTCGATCAACCTGCACCACTACAACGTCAACGCGCTAATCGACCTGGCCGTGGAGAAGTATCGCGCCGACCGCGGACGTATCTTCCTGCTGGCCTTTTCTCAGGCCTGCTCCTTCAACTACCGCTACGCCTTCAGCCATCCGGGCAAGATCCGCGGAGTGATCGCGGTCTGCGGAGGCATCCCTGGGGATCTGGAGCGCAATCCGGCCCTACGCCGCGCTCCGACCCACGTCCTGCACATCGCCGCCACGCGCGATCAGTGGTATTCCCACGAGACCAACGAAGGCTACCGGCGCCGCCTGCCTGCCTATGCCGCTTCGGTCGACTTCCGCTACTACAATTCCCCGCACCGCTTCCCGCGCAACGCTATCCCACACATTCGAAAGTGGATCGAGGCGCACGTGTAGGTTGTGCTATCCTCTAGGGTATTAGCCACACTATGGATGACCCTGCCAGTCGTTTGCCACACGTGATTGATCCGGGGGAAGTCCCAACTGAATGAAGACGAGCGTAAAGATCAGCCGCGGAATCGACACGCTCTTTGGGACCCGCGACGAGAATATCCGTCTGCTGGAGTCGGCGCTGCGAGTCACCATCCACTTGAAGGATGACGCCCTGGAGATCGAGGGCGATCCGGAGGGAGTGGAGCGCGCCGGGCAAATCCTGGAGGACTACACCACCCTGCTCCGGGAAGGTCACAACTTCAACAACGGCGATCTGCACGGCTTTCTGCGCGTGGTGACCGAGGACCCGACTCTCAGCCTGCGCACGGTGGTGGTCAGCGGGAGGCAGCGCAGCTTCGGCCGCCGCGCGGTGCAGCCGAAGTCGGCCACCCAGCGCCGTTACCTCGAAGCCATCGAGAACTACGACATGGTCTTCGGCATCGGCCCGGCCGGCACCGGCAAGACCTATCTCGCGGTGGCCATGGCCGTCTCCATGCTCCTGGCCCGCCGAGTTCAGCGGATCATCCTGGCGCGGCCCGCCGTCGAGGCCGGTGAACACTTGGGATTCCTGCCCGGCACCATGCAGGAAAAAGTCGATCCCTACATGCGTCCGCTCTATGATTCGCTCTATGACATGCTGGACGCTGAGAAAGTCGAGCGCTACCTGGAGCGCCGGGTGATCGAGATCGCTCCTATCGCATTCATGCGTGGACGCACTTTGAACGACAGCTTCGTGATCCTGGACGAAGCGCAGAACACTACGGCCGAGCAGATGAAGATGTTCCTCACCCGTTTGGGGTTCAACTCCAAGGCCGTGATCACCGGCGACATCACCCAAATCGATCTGCCGGGTGGCAAGCGCAGCGGACTGGTGGAAGCCATGGACGTGGTCAGCGGCATCGGCGGCATCAACTTCGTCTACTTCAGCGAGAAGGACGTGGTGCGGCACACACTGGTCCAGCACATCATCAAAGCCTACGAGGCTTACGAAGCTAACCGCCGGGCTCCGGCAAGCGACGACCCGGACGACGACGAGTGACGGGGTGGTGCTTAACCGCCAACGCAAAGTGTCTTTCCGGCGCCAGGAGGTAGCCGACTTCGTGACGTTTCTGGAGCAGGCAGTGGCAGGTGGCCGGGAGATTGCAGTCTGTGTGGTTTCAGACGACGCCATCCGCCGCCATAACCGGCGCTACCGTAACAAGAACGAAGCCACCGACGTGCTCTCCTTCCCTCCCAGCGATGTGTTGATCTCCGCGGAGACCGCGCGACGTCAGGCTCGCCGCCTGGGCCACTCCTTGGAGGCGGAGATGAAGATCCTGGCCCTGCACGGCGCGCTCCACCTGATGGGGCACGATCACGAGCGTGACCGCGGGCGGATGGCCCGCCTGGAGCGCCGCTGGCGCCGCCGCCTGGGTCTCCCGCTGTCCCTCACCGAGCGCCGGCAGTGAGTCTTATATGATCCCCCTACTCATATTGCTCAGCGTGGCGTTGCTGATGCTGTTCGCGTATGTGGATCGCCTGTACACAGAGATGGGCAAGTTCTTTCTGCGGGGCGTCCAGGACAACCTGGAAGTCTTCGAACAGCAGGTGGAGCCCGATCTCCACATGGACCGCGGCCGCGCCGGCCTGACTTTCGCCCTGCTCACTCAGGGCATGGTCGTCCTGCTCTCCGTCTTGACGGCGTACCTGGTTTTCCGCCAGAGCCGCGTGCTGTGGCAGGAACTGCTGCAATCGGTGGCCATGCTCCTGATCACCGTGGTGATCTTCGGGCACCTGATCCCGCACGTGCTCATCACCCGGACCACAGGGGCCTGGATCGTGCCGCTGCGACCGTTGCTGCGGGTCTTCAGTTGGATCGTTTTGCCGGCCGTAGCGGCCCTCTCCTTCTCCTTCAGCGTCGCGGAACTGGGCAAGCCGGAAACCAAGGAAGAGGATTCCACTCCGCAGCAGGAGATGGAAGCGTTGATGGACAAAGGCGAAGAGCACGGGCTGCTGGAACAAGAAGACCGCAAGCTGATCCAGTCGGTGGTGGACTTCGGCGACAAGACGGTTCGCGACGTGATGACCCCGCGCCCCAGCATCCTGGCCATCGAACGCGACAAGACGCTCGAAGATCTGTTGCACCTGATCGCCGACAAGCACTACTCCCGAGTGCCGGTGTACCGCGGCTCGCTGGACGAGATCGAGGGCTTCATCTACACCCGCGACCTGATCCAGTTGACCGACGCCGAGTTGCGCCAGATCCACTGCCATGAGCGGTTGCGTCCCGTGCCCGCGGTTCCGGAGACCAAGAAAGTCCCCGACCTGATGCGCGAACTACAGCAGCAGAACCTGCACATGGCCATGGTGATCGACGAATACGGTTCCGTCGCCGGACTGGCCACCATGGAAGACTTGATCGAAGAGATTGTCGGGGAGATCCGCGACGAATCCGAGAAGCGTCAGGACGCGGTGTTGCAGCCGGACGGCTCCTACCTGGTTTCCGGCCAGTGCGGCATCGACGTCCTCGAAAACCTCTATGGGATCGAGCCCGGGCACACCGGGGACGCCACCACCATGGCGGGGTTGTTGAACGCCCTGGCCGGCCACGTCCCGCAGCCCGACGAGGAGGTCCGCGGGCCTGACCGGTC
>CAYPHP010000043.1:10124-12743 GCA_964410045.1 uncultured Acidobacteriota bacterium
GCCTGGAGGTGCTCAAGTCTTCCGCGCGGCTGGTGGAGCAGGTGCGCATCCGGCGGGCGCCCCAGTCCGAAGACACCGACCCAGCGAACAGACCCGGGCTAGCCGCCGATCTCCCGGACTTGCAGCGAAGAGATCCGGGATAGCTTGGTGAAGTCGCGGTCATGATGCAGCACCGTGAGATGGTTTCGCAGTGCGCAGGCGGCGATCAGACAGTCGACGCCTGAGCGGACGGTCAGGCCGGCCCGGCGGGCCCGCCGGAACAACTCTACAGCCTCCCCGAACACCTCGCGCCGCAGGGGTGATTCCACAATGGGAAAGGCGTCCATGGCCTCGTGGGCGATGCGAAACGCGGCTTCATCACGGAACCCTTGGAGCAGTTCCTGGAGCACTGGATGACAAATCACTGCTTCTTCCAGATTGACTACCGACTCCAGGCTGATGCGGGAGGGCTTGCGGAATACCTCGATCCACACCGAAGTATCAACGAGGAACATGGCGAGGAACACCGCGGCCCTTCCGTCGAGAGTTGCGGCGAGCTTGGTCTCCGCGCATTTCTGCCAGGTTCCCTTCCCAGGCTCCCGACCCGGCTAGCTCGAGAATGCGGCGGGCCTTGATCCGCCGAACCAGATCCTCCAGGGCCCGCGACACCGCTGCGGAATAGGTTCGTTCCCCGCTAAGCCGCTGGGCCTCTTCCAACAGGGGCCTATCAAGCACAAGATTTGTGCGTTTCATGCTCACAGTCTACCACCCCGAGGCGGTCACGCAACCACAGATGAACACAGATGAACACGGATGGTAGAATCTAAGCTTATGAACCGAATCCTTATTGCCGTACTCGTGCTGATCCTCAGCGTGCCGGCCGTGGCCGCCGCGCAAGGTGTCGTCAAGGTGAAGTTTGAGACCACCCAGGGCGACTTCATCGTGGAAGTCCACAAGGAGTGGGCCCCCATTGGCGCCGATCGCTTCCTGGAACTGGTCAAGGCCAACTATTACGACGGCTGCCGTTTCTTCCGGGTGATCAAGGGCTTCATGGCGCAGTTTGGCCTGAACGGCGACCCAAAGGTCACCGCCAAGTGGCGGAACTCAATCATCAAGGACGACCCGGTGAAGGAGAGCAACAAGAGAAGCTACATCACCTTCGCCATGGCCGGCCCAAACACACGCACGACCCAACTCTTCATCAACTTCGGGGATAATTCGCGGCTCGATTCCCAGGGATTCCCTCCGTTCGGTAGAGTCACGGAAGGCATGGAAGTGGTGGACAAGCTGTTCTCGGGTTATGGAGAAGGCGCGCCGCGCGGATCAGGCCCCGATCAGAGCCTGGTCAGCGCCAGGGGCAACGCCTACCTGGACGCCAACTTCCCGCGGCTGGACTCCATCAAGAAAGCGTCCATCGTTCCGTAGGACAGGCTGTCTAGCCTGTCCCCCAAGCACTTCGGCTACCCAATCTGCGACGTGCACTGGCCGCATCGAGTGGCCTTCACGGGAATCGCCGCACAGCAGTAGGGGCAATCCTTGGTCGCCGGGGCAGGCGCCGGTTCCGGCGGCCGTTGGAAGCGATTCACCTGCTTGATCAGCAGGAAGATGGCGAAGGCCACAATCAGGAAATCCAGAATCGTGTTCAGGAAGATCCCGTAGTTGATGGTCGGGGCGCTGGCGGCCTGGGCCTCCTTCAGAGTGGCATAGCTGGTCCCGGAAAGATTTACGAAGAGGCTCGAGAAATCCACTTTCCCCAGCAACAGCCCAATGGGCGGCATCAGGATGTCGCTGGTGAACGAACCGACAATCTTGCCAAACGCGCCGCCGATGATCACACCAACGGCCATGTCCAGCACGTTGCCGCGCATGACGAAGGTCTTGAATTCCAGCAGCATGGTGATACCTCCTGATTGGCTACAGCTTCTTCTTCCTTAGGAACGCCGGTACGTCGAAATCGTCTTCGGCGACCTCCCCAGTGTAGCGCTCAACCACGTCGGAGATGCTTTCTTCCGGCGGCGGAGGGGGTGGAGGCGGCGGAGGCTCGGGTGGGAGTTCCGGCTTGTTCATCTCCATCATGGCAATCTCGGCCTGCTGGCGGCGTGCGGCGTGCTCATCGTGGCGGAAGCCCGTGGCGATCACCGTGATCTTGATGGCCTCACCCATTCCCTCATCGATGACTGCGCCGAAGATGATGTTGGCGTCCTCGTGGGCCTTTTCCTGAATGATGGTTGAGGCTTCATGGACCTCGTGCAGCCGCAGGTCGCTGGACCCGGTGATGTTGATCAGGATGCCTTTGGCGCCGTGAATGCTGGCGTCCTCCAAGAGCGGGCTGTTGATGGCCTGTTCCGCGGCGATCCGGGCGCGATCCTCGCCGGTGGCCACCGCGGTCCCCATCAGCGCGTAGCCCATGCCCTTCATCACCGCCTTCACGTCGGCGAAGTCACGGTTGATGATGCCGGGAATGGTGATGATGTCGCTGATGCCCTGCACGCCCTGACGCAGGATGTCGTCGGCTAATTTGAACGCCTCGAAGAAGCTGGTGCTCTTGTCGAGTACCAGCAGGCGCTCGTTGGGGATGGTCAGCAGGGTGTCGACGCTGAGGGCCAGTTCCTGAATGCCCTGCTCGTCCTGCATCATCCG
>CAYPHP010000044.1:0-3838 GCA_964410045.1 uncultured Acidobacteriota bacterium
CCGCCGACGCCATCCTCAGCCGGCAACTCTCGGAGTGGCCGGGCGCGACCGCTGCGCCGATGGACCCGGTCGAGCCGATGTGAAGGGAGGGGATGGTGGCCAGGGACGGAGTTGAACCGCCGACGCCAGCCTTTTCAGGGCTGCGCTCTACCACCTGAGCTACCTGGCCACTGGCAGTAACCATATTAGCATGCTCCCGCCGGTGTCCCAAGCTCGGCTATTACGTCACGATTCTATCCCGCCCCATGCTCCACGAGGTACCTCCCAGGGAGGTAAGTCCTTTGCGATGAGGCATTCCTGGAATGGACCGCTTCTTGCCCTATGTTTTGGCGGATTGGGGGTCTTTCCATGAAGCAAGCGACCTTGGAAGCCGGGGCGGAAACCAACGTGGCGCGCAGAAGCCAGCGGATGTTGCTGGTGATCCCGGTGACGGTCTCGTGGCGGACGGCGGCCGGCGTAACCCTTCGCCAGCACGCGGCGACCGAGGTGGTGAACGCCCACGGAGCGCTGGTGAAGATCAAGGCCACCATTCCGGTAAACAGCATCGTGGATCTGATCCGGCCGTCCATGAGCCGCTCGGCCAAGGCGCGGGTGGTCTCCAGTGAAGAGCCGCAAGAAGACGGCGTGACGCGGCTCGCCGTGGAATTCGTTGAACCCAATCACGAGTTCTGGGGAATCTCTTTTCCGCCCGCAGACCGCAAGGCGATCTGGCACACGGCGTAACAACCCGCACTACCGCAACTGGTTGTCGACCTCGGCGTACCAGTCGGGACGCTTGAGCACTTCGCGGGGCTTCGAGCCGTCGGGCGGACTGATAATCCCGTCGCGCTGCATCATGTCCAGGAGCCGGGCGGCGCGTCCGTAACCCAGTCGCAAGCGCCGCTGTAGGATCGAGGTGGAAGCTTTCCCGGCTTCCACAATCACCCGGACCGCCTCCTCGTACATGGGATCTTCTTCGCCTTCAAACTCGCCGCCTTCACCGCCTTCTTCGGGCTCGTCATCACAGGGCGGCGGGGCCAAGTATTGAACCTCATAGGAAGGCTGTGACTGTTTGCGCCAGAAGTCCACCACCTTGTTGATCTCGTCTTCCGTCACCAGCGGACCATGTACGCGCAGCAACCGGCCGGAACCTGACGGCAGGTAGAGCATGTCGCCGCGGCCGAGCAGCGATTCCGCGCCGTTGGCATCCAGAATCGTGCGCGAATCCACCTTGGTGGCCACGCGGAAAGAAATGCGGGCGGGGAAGTTGGCCTTGATCAGTCCGGTGATTACATCCACGCTGGGCCGCTGCGTGGCCAGGATCAAGTGGATGCCTACGGCGCGGGCCATCTGGGCCAGCCGGGTGATCGACGCTTCGACGTTGTTCGAGTCCACCATCATCAGGTCGGCCAGTTCGTCGATGATGATCACGATGTAGGGGAGCTTGGTTTCCTCAGTGCTGTTGGGCTGGCCGTCTTCGGTGAACAGGCTGAGCGTCCGCGGCTTGTCGAACAGGCGGTTGTACTGGTCGATATTGCGGACGCCTTTCTCAGCCAGCACTTTCAGGCGGCGCTCCATTTCCTTTACCGCGTTGCGCAGGGCGTGCGCCGCCAGCTTGGGCTCGGTGATGATCGGCGTCAGCAGGTGCGGAACTCCGTCGTAGAGACCCATCTCCAGGCGCTTGGGATCCACCAGGATCAGGCGAACGTCATCGGGAGTGGCCTTATACAGAATCGACAGCAGGATCGAGTTCAAGCAGACGCTCTTGCCGGTGCCGGTTGACCCGGCCATCAGCAAGTGCGGCATGGTGTTCAACTCGGCCACGCGCAGCTTGCCGTTGATCTCCTTGCCCAGACCCAGGGTCAGCTTGGAATGGGAGTTCGAGAATTCCGGACTCTCCACCAGCTCGCGCAGATAGATCGTCTCGCGCTTGTGGTTCGGCACTTCGATGCCGACGGTGGACTTGCCCGGGATGCGCTCGATCAGGATGGATTCGGCTTCCATCGCCAAGCACAGATCGTCCACCAGGTTGGTGATGCGGCTGTACTTGATGCCCGCCTCGGGCTTCAACTCAAACGTGGTGACCACGGGACCCGGATTGATCTGCGTAACCGTGCCGGTCACGTCGAACTCGGCGCACTTTAGAGTCAGCACCTGGGCCAAGCGCTTCAAGTCGTCTTCATCGAGCGCTTCCTGTCTGTCGGGTTCTCTGAGCAGCGCAGTCGAAGGCAGCTTGAACGATGCCGACTTGCCGAGCACGCGAGGCTTGCTGGGAGGAGGCGGTGGCGCCGGAGCCGTGACCAGCGGCTCGCCCATCGGCGGCTCGGCCGCCGATGGGGAACGGGGAAGGGGGATGGGGGATGGAGCCGTGGGCGTCAGTTGGCCTTCCATTTCCATCCGCGTGATGGCATCTACGACGACTTCCGGTTTGGAAATGACGCGCGGCGGCGGAGCCTTGACGGCTGGCGGCGGAGTGCTGACCGGGGCCGGCTCCGGCCCGGTCTTCGGCCCAAAGCGCACGCGCACTACCGGGATCAGGGGCGCCTTCTTGGTCTTCTGGAGATTGTCCAGCTTCACGATCTCGGCCTTGTACTGGGCCTCCACGCGCTCGCGGCGGCTTTTCTCCGTCACTGCCTCCTTCTCAGCGCGGCGCTTCTGCCAGGCCGCCCACCAAGTGGAATGCTCGGCCAGCCAGTTTCGCAGCTCGCTGATTGAGAAGGCGGTAAGCAGGTAGACCGCCGCCAGCAGCGCCAGGTTCAGCAGCACCAGGGTCCCGGCGACGTTGAAGAGGTACAGAAGCTGATCAGCCAGGATGCGTCCCAACAGACCGCTGGGAGGGATGGCTCCGCGCCACTGCCAGGCGAACCTCGGGAAGGCTTGCACCACGAGCGGCTGTAACCCCAGCCCTCCGGCCAGAGCGCCGGTCAGCATGGTGATCCCGATTGCTTTCACCCACGGCGCTTCGACCGCTTCGCTGCGCGCGAACTTCCAGGAGAGCACTCCAAGACCCACGGGCAGCATGAACGTCACCAAGCCGAAGATCTGGAACAGCAGGTCGGCGCTGTAGGAGCCCGCCAGGCCAATCAGGTTGCGCGGAGCGGCGTGCGTTGTCTCCAGCTCGGATGCGGTATTCAGGGAAGGATCGAGAGGGGAATAGGAAAGGAGCGCAAGCAGGCAAACGAAGGCCGCCGCCCCGCAAAGCACCGAACGAATTTCATCCCAACGCCGGCCGGCTGTCGCCAATGTTAGTTCGGCCGAGCAAGAATCGCCAGTAACAGAACCATTATCCCAAAGCCCAAACGGTAGTAAATGAAAATCTTAAGCGTCCGGGTCTGAAGGTACCGGAGGAGGAACGCTATCACCAGGTAGCCGCTGGCGGCCGCCACGGCCATGCCCAGCAGGAAGGGCACCTGCATGTCTGCGGGAATCCCGGTGTGGCGCAACTCGAAGGCCTTCTTCAGCCCGGCCCCGGCGACGATCGGTGTGGCCAGCAGAAAGGAGAATCTCGCCGCCGCTTCTCGCTTCAAGTTCCGGAAGAGCGCGGTGGTGATGGTGATGCCGGACCGGGAGACGCCCGGAATCAGGGCCAGGGCCTGGGCGCATCCAATGGCCATGGAATCGGCCAGCGTGACTTGGTCCATTGGCCGGTCGGTGCGCGACCGGCTGTCGGCCCACCACATCACCAGGGCGATGAAGATGGCGTTGAAGCCGATGACGAAAGGACTGCGCAGCGTGGTTTCGACGTACTTCTCCAGCAGGGCGCCTAGCACTGCCGCTGGGATCGTGGCCAGGATCAGGTAGCCCAGCAGGCGGCGCCGGTGCAGCAGAATGTCCACCCAATCTTTGAAGAAGTAGAGTC
>CAYPHP010000044.1:3848-12721 GCA_964410045.1 uncultured Acidobacteriota bacterium
TCCCGACGTGCAGGGCCACGTCAAAGGTCAATCCCTGGTCGGGCCACTGGAAGACCATCGGCACGACGACCAGGTGCGCGGAACTGGAGATCGGCAGCAGCTCAGTGATGCCTTGCACCAGGGCCAGGGTGATCACTTGGGTTAGAGGCATGGAGGATTAGGAACCAGGAATGCGGTAGAAAGACGATCAGGAGTCACGGTTCAGCTCCTCAAGGATGGCCTGGATTTGCTCCTTCAACTCGGGGATGTCTCGCTTGATGATCCCCCAAACGATTTCGAGGGTCACGCCCTCGTATTCGTGGATAAGAAGATTCCGGAAAGCAATGATCTGGCCCCAGGGCACCTCTTTGTGCCGGTCGCAGATCTCCTCGGAAACGCGGCCTGCAGCCTCCCCGATGATCGCCAACTTGCGAATGGTTGCGTCTTGGTGGAGTGTACTCGAGAAGAAGACCTCGCGACCTGGCGAGACGTACTCCTCGACGTGTTGAATGGCATCGAGGATGTGATGCATGTAGACGCGTTGGTCCTTCATATCGCAACGGCTTCGCGAAGAACGCGGTCTCTCAGGTGCGGACTCAGCCCATCTTCGCTGACCACATCCACCTGGCACCCAAGCAAAAGTTCGAGACCCTGCTTGATGCCGATTAAGTCGAAGAAGGAACGTCCCGGCTCCATGACCAGTAGGATATCCAGGTCACTGTCCGGTCGTGTTTCGCCATTCACGTGGGAGCCAAAGACACGTAGGTTCGACCCTCCGTACTGGCTCGCGATTCTTAGGATCTCTTCCCGCTTCTCCTTCAGAGCCTGACCAACGGTCGTCCTCAGTCGGTTCCTGATCCGGGTTCTTACGACGTCAGGTTTCTGTTCAATCGGCCCGTCGAATCTCCACTGCCACGTACGGCCGTCCTCGTGCTTAACCGCGACGTAATAGGCCAAGTTCTTCTGGTCGGCCAGGAGGGTCACTGCCCAGAGCCCAGGCAGGTCACCGATTCCCTCGAGAACGGCCTCTTCCATTCGCTGCCGGTAAGGGGCAGGGATCGTGTTGACGGAGACGCTAACGGTAGCATTGGCCATACTTCAAATCTCCAAGATCACCGGCAAGATCAGCGGGCGCTTTTGCGTCTGTTTCTGCAGGAAGCGTTTCAGGTCGGCGCGGATCTTTTCCTTGATCACGCCGTAGTCGGATTTTTCCTCGTCACTGGAGTTTTCCAGGGTCTTCAAGACGATGTCGCGGGCCTTGGCCAGCACGCCGTCCTCTTCGGCCATGAAGCCGCGGGAGACGATTTCCGGCGGCGTTTCCACGTTGCCGGTGAGCTTGCTGATGGCCAGGATCGGCAGGACGATGCCGTCTTCGGAGAGGTGGCGGCGGTCGCGGATCACCAGGTCCTCGGCCACTTCGTCGCCGCTGCCGGAGTCGATGCAGCGCCGCCCGGCGCGGACCCGCCCGGACTTGCGCGCGCCGCGCTCGTCGAATTCCAGCACGTCACCGCTTTCGATCAGGAAGGTCTCTTCCAATCCGCCCTGCATCAGGTGCGCGGCCAGTTCGGCGTGCCGGAACAGTTGCCGGTATTCGCCGTGAACCGGAATGAAGAAGCGCGGCTTGACCAAGTTGAGCATCAGCATCAACTCTTCCTGGCTGGCGTGCCCGGAGACGTGGATGGGCGATCCGGAATGATCCTCGTAGACCACGTGGGCCTTGCGCTTGAACAGGTGGTTGATCATCCGGAAGATGGACTTCTCATTGCCCGGGATGATACGGGACGAGAGCACCACGTGATCGCCGGGCTCGATGACCGCGTGCTTGTGATTGTCCACCGCGGCCCGGGATAGCGCGGACATCGGCTCACCCTGGCTCCCGGAGATCAGCACCGCGACCTTCTTGCGGGCACTCCCGGCGATGTCCTGCGGGCGCATCAGTACGCCGTCGGGAATCCGCAGGTAGCCCATGTCGTGGGCGATTTCCGAGACCTGCACCATGCTCCGGCCAACCAGGGCGATCTTGCGGCCGTGCTGCTCGGCCAGGTCCACGACCAGTTGCAGGCGATGGACGGAACTGGTGAAGCAGGAAACGAAGATGCGGTTCTCGGCATCGTGGAAGATCTCTTCGAAGCGGCTGCGTACCGCCCGTTCCGAGGGCGTGAATCCCTTCCGCTCCACGTTGGTGGAATCGGAGAACAATGCCAGCACGCCCCGCCGCCCGTATTCGGCCACGGTGTGCAGGTCGAACAGTTCGTTGTCGGTGGGCGTGGGATCCACCTTGAAGTCGCCGGTGTGCATGATCACGCCCAGCGGCGTCGTGATGGCCAGCATCGCCGCCGAGACGATGCTGTGGGTCACATGGATGTACTCGACCTTGAATGGGCCGATGTCCACCTTCTCTTTCGGCCGGATCTCCCGCAGATCCACCTTGTCGAGCAGGGCATGCTCTTCCAGGCGCCGCTCGGCCAGGGCCAGGGTGAACGGGGTGCCGTAGACCGGCACGTTCAGGTCCGCCAGCACGAAGGGCAGCGCGCCAATGTGGTCCTCGTGGCCGTGGGTCAGCAGAATGGCCCGGACGTGTTCGCGGTTTTCCAGCAGGTAGGTGATGTCGGGGACGACGATGTCCACGCCCAGCAGTTCGGCTTCCGGAAACATCAGCCCGCAGTCGATGACGATGATGTCATCGCCGAAGCGCAGGGCCATGATGTTCATTCCGAATTCGCCGACTCCGCCGAGGGGGATTGCTTGGAGCTTCTTGTCACTCATAGATTTCTTTTCTGAAGGATTAGTATCTCACAGCAAGTTCGCGTCAAACCGCAAAGCCGCCGATGGTATCCTTGATGCGCTATGCCCGAAGAGATCCGCGCGCCGAAAGGATTCCGCTTTTCCGCGGTGGAGGCAGGCCTGCGCAAGGCCGGCGGGCGCGACGTGGCGCTGATCGTGTCCGAGACGCCGGCATCCGCGGCGGCCACCTTCACGTCGAATCTGGTGAAGGCCGCTCCCGTGCTTCTATCGGCGGCGCACTTGCGCCGGACGCGCGGGAAGGCACGGGCCATCGTGGTCAACGCTGGCAACGCCAACTGCGCGACGCCCGGCGGAATGCAGGTGGCCATGTCGACGGCACAGGCCGTCGCCGCGCTGCTGCGCGCCAAGACCGAGCAGGTGCTGGTGGCGTCCACCGGTGTGATCGGCGTGCCCCTGCCGGTCGAGAAGCTGACCGCTGCGCTGCCGGACGCCGTGGCCGCGTTGAGCGCGACGGCCTGGAGTGACGCGGCCTCCGCCATCCTGACCACCGATACGCGGGCAAAAATCTCCTGGCGCAGGTGCGGCAAGGCTCGCGTGCTGGGCTTCGCCAAGGGCGCGGGAATGATCCAGCCGCGCATGACGGCGCCTCACGCGACTCCTCACGCGACTCCTCACGCCACCATGCTGGCCTTCATCGTGACCGATGCGAAGGTGGCTCCGGCGACGCTGCAGAAACTGGTGAACGCCGCGGTCGGCCACACCTTCAATCGCGTTTCCGTCGACGGCGACACCTCCACCAACGACACGTTGTTGGTGCTGGCCAACGGCGCGGCCGGCGCCGTGCCGTCCGCAGCGCTCAGCCGCGCGCTGGAAGAAGTGATGCTCGACCTGGCCGTGGCCATCGCTGCCGACGGCGAAGGGGCGCGCAAGCTGGTCCACATCCGGGTGACCGGCGCGCGTCATGAGCGCGACGCTGAAACGGTGGCGCGGGCGATCGCCAACTCCCCGCTGGTCAAGACGGCCATCGCGGGCGGTGATCCCAACTGGGGGCGCATTCTCTCCGCCGCCGGAAACGCCGGCGTGGCCTTCGATCCCGCCCGCGCCCGCGTCACTCTGCAAGGCGTGCCGGTCTGCCGCCGCGGGGCAGCCGTGGATTTTGACGAGCCCGCCTTGGGCCACGCCCTGGCCCACGACCGCGATATCCTGGTAGACGTGGACCTCGGACGTGGCTCGGGACGCGCCAACTTCTGGACCTGCGACTTTACCGAGGACTACATCCGCATCAACGCCAGTTACCGGACTTAAAAAGGAGTCACGATGGCAAGGGACATAGTCGACACTGAAATGATCTGTGCCGCGATTCTCACCGGGGCTTTCATCTGCAACCAGCGCCAAGCTCTGACCTCGGGAGTGGTGGACAATACGATTCGCGAGAAGTTCCCGGAGTACCTGCAGCTTGTCCGCGAGACAGCGGCCGTCTTAGCCCCCAACACTGAGGGCACGGAATAGATCCTGAAAGCGCTCAAGTGGAAGCTGCTCGGCCCGGCTGCGTCCGTCGATGCCGGTTCGCTCCAGTGCCAGGCGTGCCGCTTCCGCGCCATAGACGGGCTTGAGATTGTTGAACAGCGTCTTGCGTTTCTGGGCGAAGGCCGCTTTCAACAGCCGGAAGAACGCCGGATCTGCCGCCCCGCGCGGCTCCACCACCATCCGAACGAGAGCCGATTCCACCTTGGGAGGCGGCTGGAACGCGCCCGGCGGAATCGTGAACAGCAGCTTGGGCCGCGTATAGAACTGCGCGGTCACTGACAGGAAAGCATAGTCGCGCGATCCAGGCTGGGCGACGATGCGCTCGCCAACTTCCCTTTGAACCATCACCAAGATTTCGTCGAATTGCTCGGCGTGTTCGAATAGCCGCAGCAGGATCGGCGCAGTGATGTAGTAGGGGAGGTTGCCGAAGCAGCGCATGCGTCCTGCGGGAAGCGACACGGTCAGGATGTCACCAGCGACGATCTCGACGCCAGGATGGTCACTGAAGGTCCGCCGCAAATCGGCGACGAGCAACGGGTCCAACTCCACCGCGATCACCCGCCCGGCGCGCTCGGCCAGCCACCGAGTCATCGCTCCGCGCCCGGCGCCGATCTCCAGGACCGTGTCCGCGGAAGTCAGGTGCAGAGCTTCGGCGATGCGCTGCTGGTAGCGTGAGTCAGCCAGGAAGTGCTGTCCGAGGCGTCTAGGCATGTCCGAGTCTATTGTTCACTTAAAAGTGGTCTACCGGCGCCGACAAAAAAGGGGAAACCGTCGGCGATTTGGACCGTCCTAACCATATGTCCGAACTGCGTCTCGCAATCCGCAGCTTGTTGAAGTCGCCCGTGCTCTCCGCGGTCGCCGTAATCTCCATTGCCTTGGGGATCGGCGCCAACACCGCGATGTTCACACTGGTGGACCAGGTTCTTTTGCGTTTCCTGCCGGTGCAGAATCCCAAGGAACTCGTGCAACTGCGCCTGGAAGGTGGACGCGTGGGAAGCCAGAACGGCGACGGCGTTCATACGTTCTCATATCCCCAGTACGTCTACTTTCGCGATCACAACACAGTCTTCTCAGGGCTGACTGGACAATACCTGAACCGCGTCAGCATGACTAGCGACGAGCGCAGCGAAATGGCCGGTCTGGCGCTGGTGGCCGGCAATTACTTCCAAGTGCTGGGCGTGCGTCCGCACATCGGCCGTTTGCTGACGCCGGAGGACGACAAGGTCCGAGGCGGACATCCGGTCGCCGTGCTGCAATACGACTACTGGATCTCTCGCTTCGCAGGCCGGAAAGAGATTGTCGGCCAGACGATCCGTCTCGCCGGCGCACCCTATACGGTGCTCGGCGTTGCGGCGCAGGGTTTTGAGGGTACCGACACCGGCCTTCCGAACAACGTCTGGGCGCCGATCATGATGCACCCGGAAAAAGAGAATCTGGATGACGAGCGCTACGCGTGGTTCTATTTGTTTGGACGCTTGAAGCCAGGCACATCTCACGAACGGGCCCAGGCGGCCATGAAAGTCCTCTACAGTCAGCGGCAGCAGGACGAACTCAAAGGGCCGTTCTTTCAACGCTTCCCCGATACCAAGGAGTCCTTCCTGCGGCAGACGTTCAGCCTGGTGCCCGCGGCGCGCGGACGCTCGTCGGTCCGCGACCGCTTCGAGCAGCCCTTGATCGTGCTCCAATGGCTGGTCGGTTTGGTGCTGCTCATCGCTTGCGCCAATGTGGCCAACCTGTTGCTGGCCCGCGCGGCATCGCGTCAGAAAGAGATTGCCGTGCGCGCCGCGCTCGGAGCGTCGCGCATCCGGATCATCCGCCAACTTCTGACCGAGAGCTTGGTCCTGGCAATCGCCGGAGGCGTTGCGGGACTCGTATGCAGCTTCTGGCTGGCGCGCGGGCTCCTGGCCCTACTTCCTTATGACCCGGCCAACCTGACGCTTTCGGCGGTTCCGGATTTGCGCGTGATGGGCTTCGCCATGGCCGTCACGCTGCTCACCGCGCTGATTTTCGGGATGGCCCCAGCATGGCAGGGATCGCGAGTCCCTGCAGCCCTGACTCTGCGCGAAGAAGCCGGGTCCGTAACCGGTGGGCGAGGCCATGTGCGAGTGCGAAAAACGCTGGTGGCCCTTCAGGTCGGACTCTCCACCATGTTGCTGGCCGGCGCGGGACTCTTCGTTCAAACCTTGCAGAATCTGCAGAACGTCGATCTCGGATTCCAGACCGAAAACGTGGTGATGTTCGGGGTACGTCCGGCGACGCCGTACGATCCACCGCGCAAGCTGCAAACGTACCGTGCGGTCCTGGAGGGTCTGGCCTCCGTTCCAGGCGCCAAAGCCGTCGGCGCCAACACCAGCCGTCTGCTCACCGGAGGACGCTGGGACAGCCAGATCTCCATGCCCGGTGCACGATCCGCCGACGGCCGCCTGCCGTGGAGTTTCTTCAATGCCGTGAGCCCAGGTTATTTCGACGCTCTAGGCATCCCGATCAAGAACGGGCGCGACTTCACGTGGGCCGATTGGGACTCCACGCAACGTCGTTGCCTGGTGAACGAAGCGCTGGTAACGGAGTACTTGGGCGGCGAAAGCCCGGTGGGACGGATGATGGCCCAAGGGCGCGACAACACACCGGATACGGAGATTATCGGTGTCTTCGGCAACGCCCGGTATCACAACGTCCGGGGAACGATTCCGCGCCAGACGTTCATCGCCATGGGCGGCCCGCAGATGCGGAATGTCGGCGCCATTAACGTGTACGTCCGCTCGGATCGCGATCCGCGGCAAATGTTCGGCCCGTTGCGGGAGGTGGTGAAGCGCGTCGACTCCAACCTAGTCGTCTACGACATGCGCCTGCTGGACGACCAACTCAATCAACGGCTTGGTCAGGAGCGCATGTTGTCCTTCCTTTCGGCCGGATTCGCCCTTCTGGCGACGACTCTGGCCGTGGTTGGCCTTTATGGCGTGCTGGCGTTCGTTGTGGCCCGCCGGACCCGCGAGATCGGCATTCGCATGGCCTTGGGCGCGGGTCGCGGCAATGTCATTCGTATGGTCTTGCTGGAAATGATGGCCATCGTGATCTTTGGCCTGGCCGCCGGGGTAGTGGGCGGAATCCTTACCGGACGCTACGTGGAGAGCTTGCTGTTCGGTGTGCAACCCGCTGATGCCACCGTATTCCTTCTCAGCGTCCTGGTCCTGCTCGGCTCGGCCACGCTGGCTGGCTTCCTTCCGGCCTGGCGGGCGTCGCGCATTGATCCGATGTATGCCTTGCGTTACGAATAGGCGCGAGACCTAATGGCATCCCAGGCATGTGAACTTCTGGCCGTGGCAAACCGCGCACGATCCCTTCTCCAGGTTCTTCACGTGCTTGGGATGGGTATCCAGAAAATCGGCGGTATGCGTGGCCGGCTTCAGTTTGGCGTCCTTCGTGTGGCAAGTCGCGCAACTAAAGGGCGGCTCGATCTGGTCGTGGCAGACCAGGCAATCGGCCATGTTTGGCATGTTGAGGCGGCTCACTTCATCGGAGTCGCGCAGTCCGCGGTGACAGGCCTCGCACTGCGTGGCGTTGGCCAGTTGCGCCTTCAGCTTGCCGGGTGGAGAGAGATATGTTCCCTTGTCGATCGCGCGAACAATCACTGGCGCAACGTTTCCCAGCGCCAGGTGCTTCTTGTGACTGAACGGCTTCAGCGGCGCTGCCGGCTTGGTGTCGGCGCCCTGTAACACCAACACCAGAATCAGCCCTTGTAATAAATGCGCCAAATCTTTTTCCCCCCGTCGTCGGAGACCAGGAGGCTCCCATCGGGAAGTTGCAGCACCGCAACCGGCCGGCCCCAAACTTCACTGGCTTCGGGAGAAACCATCCATCCGCTGAGGAATTCCTGCACCGGGCCGGAAGGCTTCTGGTTCGCGAAGGGCACGAACACCACACTGTAGCCGACGCGTTTGGCACGGTTCCAAGACCCGTGCAACGCCAGGAACGCGCCGCCCTGGTATTGCTTGGGAAACTGTTTCCCGGTGTAGAACGTGAAATCGAGAACCGCGGTGTGCGATTGCAGGAGCACGTCGCCAGGAATGGTCTTGGCCACCAGGTCGGGGCGCTCGCCCTTGCGCCGCGGTTCCTCGTTCGGCCCAGCGTAGGCGTAGGGCCAGCCGTAGAACCCGCCTTGCCGGATGTGGGTGAAGTAGTCGGGCACCAGGTCGTCGCCGAGTCCGTCGCGTTCCTGGACCGCAGCCCACAACGTGCTGGTGCCGGGATACCATTGCAGCCCGATGGGATTGCGCGTCCCGGACGCGAAGATCTCCAGCGCGGTGCCGTCGGGGTTCACGCGGTTGATGGCAGCGCGCATGGGATTCTCCCCGGCATCGACGTTTGATCCCGATCCTATGCCGATGTAGAGCTTCTCACCCTTGGCGTCGAAGAGCAGGCTGCGCGTCCAGTGAGAGACCTTGAAGTCCTTGAGACCGACAATGTCTTCGGGCTTTCCCAGCTTCAGCGCCTTGGCGTCGTACTTGTAGCGTTTCACGCCGGTGCGCTCGCCGATGTAGAGATAATCCTTCCACAGCGCCAAGCCGTAGGGACGATCGAGCCCTTCGATCAGCGTGACTTTCTCCGGGTCTTTGTAGCTCTTG
>CAYPHP010000045.1:0-11432 GCA_964410045.1 uncultured Acidobacteriota bacterium
GCCGCGCTTTTTCCGAGACAAGCCTCGGCGTCCAGGGCGGCGGCAAGCCGCCGCACTCCAAGGTGCCTGTACCGGCTTTGTTCGCGGAACTTCTGACTCGGCCTAAGGAATCGTGGCCGCCTCGCGCAGGCGGAATGTCAGGGCGGTTTCCACCGGGTATTCGATGTCCTTCTTGCCGGTCACGGCCGCGCCGGCTGTGCCGGCTCCAGCGCCGGCGGCTGCGCCGATTGCCGCGCCTTTGCCGCCTCCGGCTACTCCGCCGATGATGGCTCCCAGTGCGGAACCGCCGCCAATGGCGATCGTGTTGCGCTTGGTGTGGCTGCCTTCTTTACGTCCGACCGAGAGCGTCCGAACCGACATGCTCTTTCCGTTGACTTCCACGGACGTCAGGCGCAAGTAGAGTTCAGCCGGTGTCTTCAGCCGGCCTGAGGACACCGCTTTGGACACGATGCCCTTGCAGTTGGCGCCCTTCGGCGCGATCGTCCGGCCGTTGACGACCAAAGGCTCGTCCAGGACCGCGGTGAATTCCTGCCCCGACGTCGCGCTCTTGGAGCTGACGGATTGCTGCAGCCGGACGCGAATGGCCGTCTGTGCCGGCACGGTTGCCGCCAGCAGCGTCCCGGCGAACAGGGAAAGAACTGCAAGAGCGGTCAGAGTCTTCATGCGAGTGTTTGTGCTGGTCACTTTCACCTCCAGAGTTTGGCCCCTCTTGAGACACAGTACGCCGAACCGGGGCGGCTTCGCAATGGGCAACTCGGAGAGCAGGGCGGGGCCGAAGCCCCGCCCCAACTTCCTCAGCGATAGTACCGAGCGAGGATCAGGGGTCGGTCGAGTTGCACCTCGAGCCGAGCGCCCTTCTGGAGCACCAGGTCCTTGCCGCCGGCGGCTGCGCCGATCAGCGCCCCGGTTCCGGCTCCCGCCCCTGCGCCGATGGCGGCGGCTTTCCCGCCACCGGCTTTGGCGCCGATAGCGGCTCCGACGCCGGCCCCGATGAGCGCGCCGATTCCAGCGGGCTTACCACGGCCTCCGGAAGCGCGGATTTCGCCTTCGTCACCCGTTTCGTTCTTGACGTGCTTTTCGCCCGGCACGCCGACCACGGTGGCCAAGATGGGAATCTTTCCGCGGCCGGTTTCGATGCGCTCAAAGCGGAGCATCATCTTGTTGTCGCTCACGGAACTGACGCGGCCCTTCAACTTGGCGCCCGCCGGGATGTATCCTCCGTCGATTAGCGGAAGCGGTTCGATGGTTCGAGCCTCGAATCCTTTCCCGGCTTGGATCCGGGTGGCATCCAGCGTGTCGCGCAGTTCCACCATGAACCGTGTGCCTGCGGCCACCTCCGATTGCGCCATCGCGGTTGCAGTCGTCAACAGCAGGAACAACACCAACAGACTTGATCGTAGGCTTCTCATGGCTCACCGTTCCTTTCTGGCTTGGGCCTTTAAGGCCGCCTCAGCGCTTGCTTCCAGCTCGGCCTGAGCCTGCTTCTTGGCCTTCTTCTCTTCGGCCTTCGAATCCGCGTCGGGCTTGAGTTGCTTGATCGACTTGCCCAGGCTGAGTTTCTCCGTGCCGGTCATTTTGGCCTTGAGCTGATCGAAGGGAATGTTGAGGTTGTTGGCCGCGTGAACCGCGGCGACGAACTGGCCCGTGTTCTTGAATCCCGCCGCAGCCGACTGCGTGGTTTCACCGGACGGGAGCATAGTCTGCAGCCTGCTGGACAGGTGCGTGTTGTCGGTCAAGACGTGGGCGGGCCGGGCCCGCTCCATGGTGTGCGCGCGGGCCGCGACGCTCTCGCGTCCCGAAAGGTCGACGCCGGCGCGGCCATGCGTGTCGGTCCTCACGCCAACGGCGGGTACGCCGACGTCGGCTCCCACGCCGGCTCCAACGCCTACTCGGATCGGACCCACGCCTTGTCCCTTGGGCCGCTGCCCAGACAAAGGAGCGACGAGGCACAGAACGACGGAGGCAACAGCCAACAAAGACGAATGCTTCATAGATCCTCCTTGCTCAGTTTGGACTGCCGGGTAGACCTGCATCCGGCAGCCCCGCCGGCCCCTCCACGGGCGGGAATCACTCACCTGTGAGTGTGACGGGCAGCCGAGCGCGGGGGTTTCCGCCGTGTGCCTGCGAGGATAGATCGTTGGTCCCAGGGGACAAAGTACGGGGTGGTCTATCGTTGTTGAAGTGCGGGGGCTGCGGGCGCTTCGGCCGCTGGGATCTCGGCCTCGACGGGCAGTTCAACACTGACCAGCAGTCCCGGATGCATGTTGCGTGCTTCCAGCTTTCCGTGATGCAAGGCCACGGCCCGTTGGGCGATCGCCAGGCCCAGTCCCACGCCGCCGCTGGCGCTGTCGCGCGCGCTCTCCACCCGGAAGAACGGCTTGAAGATCTCGGACATCAAGTCCTCGGGTACGCCGGGACCGTAGTCGCGGATGGAAACCGTGACGTGCCGGGAGGAAAGCTGTAACCCGACTTCGATGGCCGCGCCTGCGGGCGAGTGGCGGATGGCGTTGCGCAGTACGTTTTCAATCGCGCGCCGCAACAGTTCCTGGTCCCCACGGATGGTCACCGCGACCGGCGCTTGCAGATTCACCTGGCATCCGCGGGTGACGGCTTCAATCGAGCAGTCATCCACCAGCCCTTTCAGCAACTGATCGAGCGACAGATTCTCGTGGTTGCGCGAAGCGGGGTCGCCTTCCACGCGCGTCACCTGGAGCAGACCGCCCACCAGGCTGCTCAAGCGGTCCACTTCCTTCTTCATGCGGGCCACCGCGGCTTCGCGGTCCTCGGCCGTGCGGGCCAATTCCACGGCGAAACTCAGGCGCGCCAGCGGAGAGCGCAGTTCGTGGGAAATGTCCTGCAGCAAGCGGCGCTCGGCCGTCAACAGCGTCTGGATGCGCTCGGCCATCTGGTCGAAGGACCGCGACAGCTCGCCGATCTCGTCCTTGCGGCGGGAGTTGACGCGCGCGGTCAGGTCGCCGCGTCCGAACTGTTGAACGGTCCTGCCCAGACCTCGCAGAGGAGAAGCCAGATGGATCGCCAGGATGTAGCTGAATAAGAGCACCACGACCAGGATCAGCAGGTAGTAGGGGACAAGGTCCCACAGTACGGCCCGGCGTTGGAGCACCACGATGAAGTGATTCCGGCCGTCCGCAGTGGTTTCCTTGAGGACCATGCGGTCGGCGGTGGAGCGCCAGAAACTGGGCGGCGGAGTATCCTGCGCCAATAACGCGGAACGGTCTTCGCCGGTCGCCAGATCTTTTCCGGATGCGTCGGTGAAATAGTGTTCGCCTGGGAAGTATTTCTCCAAGCGTTGGAGATAAGCCGAGAGGGATTGCTGCCCTCCGGCATCGTAGGCCGCGCGGGCGTCTTCCATCTGCATCGCCCGGGCGCGTCCGAAGAATCCCCCGCGCCGTGCGGTGCGGTTGGTTACGTACACCGACACCAGCCAGAAGGCCACCAGGGCCACCGCCATCGTGCCGAACGACCACACCAGGATCTTGGCGAAGAGCGATCTCATGGCTCGGGACGCTCCCGTTCCTGGCAAAACAGGTAGCCGACGCCGCGGACCGTTTTGATCAGCTCGCGGTCCTTCTGCTCCAGCTTCTTGCGCAAGTGGCTCACGTGGACATCCAGCGCGCGATCAAAAGGCAAGGCTTCGCGCTGGTACAGGACGGCGGACAACTCGTCGCGGGAGACGGCCCGTCCCGCCGAGCGCATTAGGACGTCCAGGATGTCGTATTCGATGGAAGTCACGTCCACAGGCGTCCGGTCACGCCACACGGAGCGGGTGCCGGAGTTCAAGCGGATCCCGTTCACCTCGATGGTGTCCGGCTGGAAGGAAGCCTGGGCCGCGGTGCGGCGGAGCACGGCCTGGATCCGCGCCAGCAACTCTCCCGGAGCGAACGGCTTGGGCAGGTAATCGTCGGCGCCGGCGTTCAATCCCATGATGCGGTCGCTGGGTTCGGTGCGCGCCGTCAGCATGATCACCGGGACGTTGCTGCGGCGACGAAGCTGGCGCAACAATTCAAAGCCATCCAGGCCGGGCATCATCACATCCAGCAGCACCAGGTCAAAGCGTCCGTCCAATGCTACGGCCAGACCGCGGCGTCCATCATGCGCCGCTTGCAGACGGTAACCGTGCTGGGCGAAGAAGTCCGACATCAGCGCGCACAATTCCGCGTCGTCGTCCACCAACAGCACGGTCGGATGATTGGTCATGGAGCCGGGCACGGATTTCGCTCTACACTATCTTAAGGCGCAAAGAGGTTCCGACGCCCCAGGGTTAACAATTCTTAACGCTCCGAGCGCAACTTCAGGGGCCACTAAGCTGTTAATGTTAAAGGGAGAATGCCTTGAGGAGGATCATCCGGCAATTCATGCGTCAAACGATACTTTTGGGCCTGATCAGTGTGACTTTGGTGGCGATGGGAGCGGGGCAACCGGCTCAGCCGGCCCAACCCGCGCGACCGGTCGGAGTGGTCACGGCGATTGACCGCGAGGCCAAGAAGATCACCCTGAAGACCGACGCGGGCGCGGAAATGGCCGTCCTCCTGGGTGACGGAGCCTCCTTCCGGCGCGTAGCCCCGGGTCAGACGGACCTGAAGCAGGCCGCGGAAATCACTTTCCCCGACGTGACCGTGGGCGACCGGATCCTGGTGGCCCGCGGCCAAGTGTCCAGCGATCAGAAATCGGTGGCCGCCACATTGGTAGTGGTCATGACCAAGACCGACATCGCCCGCAAGCAGGAGAGCGATCGCGCGGAATGGCAGAAGCGCGGCGTGTCGGGAGTGGTCAGCGCCGTGGATGCGGCGGCGAAGCAAGTGACCATCAATGTCCGGACCATGGAAGGGCTCAAACCCTTGGTGATCTCCTTGGCTGATCGCGCGCTGCTCCGCCGCTACGCGCCGGACTCGGTGCGATTCGCGGATGCCAAAGTTGGCACATTCGCCGACTTGGCGGTCGGCGACCAGGTACGCGCGCTGGGTACTCGCAGCGCGGACGGCTCGTCGTTCAGCGCCGAAGAAATGGTCTCCGGCGCGTTCCGGAACATAGCCGGGACTGTGATCTCCGTGGATCTCGCGGGGGGCACGATCAAAGTCACGGACCTGGACACCAAGAAGCCGTTGCTGGTGAAGATCAACAACGATTCGACGCTTCGCCGGATGCAACAGCAAGTGGCCCAGATGCTGGCGGTGCGGCTGAACGCTCCGGCTGGCGCCCCGGCCGGTGGGAACGCTCCCGCGGGAGGTCCACAGCGGAGCGGCGGACCCGGTGGGCCAGGCGGGCCGGGCGGAATGCGCGGCGGCATGCCCGACTTTCAACAGATCATCGAACGCATGCCCGCTTTCAAGCTGGATGAACTGAAGCCCGGCGACGCGCTGATCGTCGCCGCCACCCGAGGCGCCGACGCCGGTCAAGTGACCGCGATCACCTTGCTGGCAGGCGTCGAGCCCATCCTTACGACACCGGCTAGCCGTCAGGCCATGGTCCTGGGGAATTGGTCGCTCGATATGAACATGGGTCAGTGATGGGGATCTTAAGAACAAGAATCGGAGCTGCAATGAATTCCTTTTCATCGAAAGTCACGATTGGCCTGGCGGCCATCCTGCTGCTGGGGACAGCTCTGTTGCCGGCTCAGACCGGTACGGCGGTGCTGCGCGGTCAAGTGGTCGACCAGACCGGCGCCTTGATTCCCGGCGCTACCATCAGCATCGCTTCCGGAGATTTCAAACGGGAGGCCACCGCCAGCAACGTGGGCCAGTTCAATATCCGCGGCGTGCCGGCCGGCAAGTACACCGTTCGCGCGACCCTCAAGGGTTTTGCGCCGTTTGAAGACGCCGAAGTGATCCTCACGGCCGGGCAGGACAAAGTGCTGGAGATCCCCATGCTCGTCTCGATGGAGAAGCAGGAGATCGAGGTGAGCGAGACCAATCAGTCCAAGCTCGACGTGGACGCTAGCTCGAATGCCGGAGCGCTGGTCCTGAAGGGCAAAGACCTGGACATGCTCTCCGACGATCCCGACGATTTGGCGTCGGACCTGCAGGCACTGGCCGGTCCGGCCGCTGGACCCAACGGCGGGCAAATCTTCATTGACGGCTTCACCGGCGGGCGGCTGCCCCCCAAGGAATCGATTCGCGAAATTCGTATTAACCAGAATCCTTTTGCCGCGGAGTTCGATCGCCTGGGCTTCGGACGCATCGAGATCCTGACCCGGCCCGGCAGCGATCGCTACCGCGGTCAACTCTCCGCCAACTTCTGGGACAAGGCGCTCAACACGCGCAACCCGTACTTGACCACCGCAACCCCCGGCTACCACACGCGCATGTTCAGCGGCAACTTTGGCGGGCCAATCAAGAAGAAGGCCTCCTTCTTCTTGGACGTTGACCGGCGTAACGTGGAACAGGCAGCCGTAATCAACGCCTTGATCCTCGATGACAATTTCAATGTGGTCCCCTTCAGCGAGGCGGTGCTCACACCGAATGTTCGGACGTCCATCAACCCGCGCTTCGACTACGCCTTCAACACCAACAACACCCTGGTGGCCCGTTACAGCTTTTCCACTTCCAGGTCCGAGAACGGCGGCGTAGGCGGATTCCGTTTGCCGTCGCAGGGCACGAATAGCGACAACAACGAACACTCCATCCAGCTCACTTATACGTCGGTGGTGAACGCGCGCGCCGTCAACGAGACGCGCTTCCGCTACTCGCGCGATCGCAGCGACCGCACCGGGGTTAGTTCCAGCCCCACCATCTCCATTCCCGACGCTTTCACAGGGGGCGGCGCCTCGATCAGCCGGACTTACGACCATGAGGACGGTTACGAGTTGCATAATTTCACCTCGTTGACCCGAGGGCGGCACTTCGTCAAGTTTGGCGGACGGTTGCGCGGCGTTTCGATCGACGACTTCACCACATCGGGCTTTAACGGAACCTACTCGTTTCGCACCCTGGGGGATTGCCCCAGCGGCGTCGTTCTGTCCCTTTGCAGTTCGTACAAGGTGACTTTGCAGGGTTTGCGGCAGGGACTGACGCCGGCGCAAATCCGGGCGCAAGGCGGCGGCGCCAACCAGTTCACCGTAAGCGGCGGTTCGAACCTGACCGACGTTTCCCGTTTCGATCTCGGGCTGTTCCTGCAGGATGACTGGCGCGTTCGTCCGAACTTCTCGATCAGCGCCGGACTGCGTTTTGAGACCCAGAACAACATCAACGACCATGCGAGTTGGGCGCCACGCCTGAGCTTTGCGTGGGGTATCGGTTCCAGCGGGGCCGCGCGCCAGCCCAAGATGGTCATCCGCGGCGGGTTCGGAATGTTCTATGACCGCTTCGACGAATCGCTGACCTTGTCGGCCAAACGCCAGAACGGCGTCAATCAGCAACAGTTTGTCGTCCCCAACCCGGACTTCTTCCCCACGGTTCCTTCGCTGGCCACTCTGACGGCCAACCGGCAGACTCAGGCCATCCGCGTGGTAGACAGCGCGCTGCAAGCTCCCTACATGGCCCAGACGGCGTTCTCGCTGGAGCGGCAGTTGCCCAAGAACATGACCATGTCGATGACTTACACCAACTCCATCGGCGTGCACACGCTGCGCTCGCGGAACATCAACGCGCCGTTGCCGGGAACCTACGACCCCGCGGTTCCCAACAGCGGAACGCGGCCTTATCCCGGTGTCGGCAATTTGTACCTGTACGAATCCAGCGGACGCTTTCGGCAGAACCAGGTTACCGTCAACATCAATTCCCGGATCAGCACGAAACTCACGTTGTTCGGCTTCTACTCCTTCAGCAAGGCGCGCAGCAACACCGATGGCGCGGGATCTTTCCCCGCCAACCAGTACGACCTGAGCCAAGAATACAGCCGCGCAGGATTCGACATAACCCATCGGGTGTTCATTGGCGGAGGCATTACCGCGCCCTGGGGCATTCGTCTGAGTCCGTTCGTTCAGGTAAACTCCGGCGGGCCATTCAACATCACCGTGGGCCAGGACCTGAACGGCGATTCCTTGTTCAACGACCGTCCCGGGATCGCCACCGATCTAGCGCGCTCCAGCGTGGTTTCGACCCCGCTCGGGGCGTTTGATCGGAGTCCGTTGCCGGGCCAGACGATCCTGTCGCGGAACTACGCTCACGGTCCCGGGCAGTTCACCGTGAACATGCGCCTGGCCAGAAGCTGGAGTTTCGGCGAACGTGCCGGCCGCGGCACAGTTGACATGGGCGCAGGCGGCGGCGATCGCGGTGGTCCGGGCGGGATGCGCGGTCCGGGTGGACCTGGCGGCGGACCCGGTGGTGGCGGTCCTCGCGGTGCCGGCGGTCCCGGCGGTGGCGGTCCCGGTGGCGGTGGCGGCGGTCCTCGCGGCGGTGGTGGCGGCGGACCCATGGGCGGCATGTTCGATACCGGCGGCGGGAACGGACGCTACAGCCTGACATTGTCCATTTCCGCGCGCAACCTGCTGAATCACGTCAACCCGGGAACGCCCAGCGGCGTGCTGTCTTCTCCCAACTTCCTGCGGTCGACGCAGCTTGCCGGCGGTTTCGGTCCCGGCGGCCAGACGTCCAACCGCCAGGTAGAGTTGTCATTGCGCTTCGGGTTCTAGGAAGAACGCCTGTTCGTCTTTACGAATGTGGGGCATGCATTCCTGCCTGCCCGCGTCGATCGCGACATTGACCATGGCTGGCGAATCAGGTGCTAAGATCGCTGGTCATGCGCGGTTTCTTCACCAGTCCCACACTGAGCACGGAAGAAGAAACGCGGTACGCCCGTCTGTTCCACCAAGTGGTCATCGTCCTGCTGGGGTGGATGAGTGTGTACGTGGCCATCCAGTGGTTTGTCTTGCCCCAATATCAGTTGCGCTGGGCGGTTACGATTCTGCTGCTGAGCGGCGTCTGTTGCGCGATGCTGGCGCTGAATCGCCAGGGGCGCACCCGCCTGGCCAGCCGATTGCTGGTGGGCGCGATGGTGTTTTTCGCGACTCTCGCCTCGTTCACCGCTGGGGGGATTCGCTCACCCGGCGCCGCCACCTACCTGATCATCGTCATGATCGCCAGCATGCTCCTGGGCCGGCAGGCGGCAGCCATCACCGCGGCGGTTTGCGGCTTGGCTTCCCTGGGCTTGGTCACCGCGGAGATCGAAGGGGTCCTGCCCGACCGGCGAGTCGAGCACACCGCCCTCAGTTTCTGGATCGGCATCACGGGTTGGCTGGTGGTGGTGCTGGAGATGCAGCGCCTTTCCCGGAGCACGATTGAAGAGGCGCTCCAGCGCGCCCGCCGCGAGCTGCAGGAACGCATCCGCATTGACGAGCAATTAAAGGCCGCCGCTGCGGAGCTGGAGAAACGGGAAGCGGAGTTCCGCGCCATCTTCGAGAACACCCCGATCGCCATCACCATGGTCGACGGCGCTGGGAAGATCTTCAACTGCAACCGGTCACTGGAACGGCTGCTGGGCTACCGGGTCGCGCAAGTCACCGGAAAGAACATCGCCGACCTGACGCATCCTGAGGATCGCGAATCCAGTGTGCAACTCTATCGCTCGCTGGTCGCGGGCGAGCGCAGTTTCTACCAAATCGAGAAGCGTTACGTTCGAAACGACGGCCGAATCGTCTGGGGACGACTGGCGGCCTTTGCCATCGATGACGCCGCGGGCAAGTTCCAGTTCGGCGTCGGCATGATCGAGGACGTGACGGCGCGCAAAAAGGCCGAGGAGGAAAAGAAGGTTTTGGAAGTACAGCTCGTACAGGCGCAGAAGATGGAATCCATCGGCAAACTCGCCGGAGGGGTCGCTCACGACTTCAACAACCTGCTGACGGTGATTGTGGGGTACAGCGAGATGGTTCTGGCGGGCCTGCCCAAGGGCGATCCGGCCGGACCGTTGGTCAAGGAAATGCTTCATGCCGGGGAGCGGGCTTCGTCGCTCACCCGGCAGTTGCTGGCTTTCAGCCGCAAGACCGTGCTGGCCCCCAAGGTCCTCGACGTGAACGAGCTGGTCGCCAACCTGGGGAAGATGCTCCGCCGCCTGATCGGAGAAGACATCCAACTGACTATGGTGTTGGGATCGAAGCTGGACCGGGTGAAAGCCGATCCTGGCTTGCTGGAACAGGCGATGATTAACCTGGCCGTGAATGCCCGCGACGCCATGCCGCAAGGCGGCCGCCTCACGATCGAGACCAAGGAAGCGGAGTTGGACGAAGGCTACCTGCTGGGCCATCCCGGCGCCCAGCCGGGACGGTACATCGTCCTGGCAGTCACCGACACCGGTTGTGGCATCGACCCTGGCATTCAGAATCAGATCTTCGAGCCCTTCTTTACCACCAAGGAAGTGGGCAAGGGGACCGGACTCGGCCTGTCGATGGTTTATGGATTCGCCAAACAGAGCGGTGGGTACGTGACCTGCGACAGCCAGCCAGGAAAAGGCGCTTCGTTTCGCTTGTACCTGCCGTGCATCGCCGAAGGCGTAGTCGCGAGCGAGGTCGCGCGCAGAGGCGTGGAAGTTCCTCAGATCCTGAGTCCCAAGACCATTCTGCTGGTGGAGGATGAGGAGGCCGTTCGAAACCTGGCGCAACTCGTCCTGCAACGCTGCGGATACGACGTGCTCGTAGCAGCCAACGGCCGTCAGGCGTTGAAGATTGCCGAGGAGCACCCCGCACCGATCCATCTGCTGGTGAGCGACGTGGTGATGCCGGAACTGACCGGATCACAAGTGGCTGTGGCTCTGCGTCCGGTGCATCCGGAAACAAAAGTTTTGTTTCTGTCCGGCTACATGGACGACGCCATGATCCGTCACCGGATATTGGAGTCGCGTGCAGCCTTCCTGCAGAAGCCATTTTCACCGCCGCACTTGGCCTCCAAAGTTCGGGAAGTGCTGGAAGGTGTCCCCGCGGCGGCCACTCAAGGCGAGTAAACTCTAGCGCGCTGCTGCTCCCTGGTCGCGCAGAAATCGCTCGATCGCCTGGGGATTGAATCGCGCCACGGAGAACGCATTCGGTAGGGCCTGTTCAAACGTGGTGACTTTGTAGCGGCCCTGGCCGTTGCTCAGAATTAAGCGGATCGGAGGCTGGCCCCGGGTCTGGCCGAAGCTGCTGAACTCGAAGCCGTACTGGCGATCGCGATAGGCAACGCGCGCCCAGGCGCCAGCTTTGCCCGCCACCAGCACCGCGCGCACGGCGTATTCTCCGGCCGTGGCCGCCTGCTGAAGCACTCCTCCCACCGGGAAACGATAGTGAAACGCGGCATCATCGGAGCCCGCCGCGCGATGGATCGCTCCCTTCGCCGTTAAGACGGCGGCAGCGGTGTGCTGTTCGGGCGGCGTAAAGAGCGAGATGCCGTGCTTCCAGGCGTCCATGGCCGCCTGATTCAAGCGCTGAAGTTCGGCCGCGGTGATCCCGAGTTCCGAGGGCGGCGCGTCGGGGAGCGGCTCGCGCGCATGGTTCATCTTCAGGATCG
>CAYPHP010000045.1:11442-12485 GCA_964410045.1 uncultured Acidobacteriota bacterium
GCGTCGGGGAAGCTCTCCTCGGCGGCCAGCCCGTCGGAGAACCGGCGCACCCGGATCTTGTGATCCGCGGCGCTTCCGCAGACCCACAGCAGGCGGTCGCTTTGGGTCGACGCGCACATGAAGTCGCGGCAGTC
Organism: uncultured Acidobacteriota bacterium; assembly: GCA_964410045.1. Classification (GTDB taxonomy): domain Bacteria; phylum Acidobacteriota; class Terriglobia; order JAJPHL01; family JAJPHL01; genus CAYPHP01. The sequence goes on from CAYPHP010000045.1 coordinate 11,577, forward strand.
ACCGCAGCCCAACGAGGTCCCGCACGATTGCGAATAGAAGGCTACAAAGCGCACCTTGGCGCGGGCCGCATCGGCACCCACGCGGACGATGGCCTGATTCACGGCGGAGGTCTCGCCGTGAATGGCTTCCGGGAGAGCGTATTCCGTGTTCCCGCCGCCAACGACGATGCGGCTGCCTTCATGCTCGAAGGCCGTGGCCGCGCGCACGTGAAACTTGGAGATGGAGGGATTCGTGCCCGACTTGGCGGCTGCGTCGAGCGCCGCGATCATGTCCGAGAGCAAGGCGGCGTCCGGCTTGACTGGCGAATCCTCGGCCAGTTGCCAGGACGTCGGGACGGTCGGTGGCGAGCCACAAGACGTTAAGGCTAGGAGAAAGAGGACGAACGCAGCGCGGGTCATGCCGTCATGATACTTCGCGGATTCGCTGGCACGCAGGAATGCCTGCCCGACATCACTCGCAACGCAGGGTGATGGCTGGTTCCACGCGGCTGGCGCGACGGGCGGGAAGCCACGCGGCTGGAAGCGCCACCAGGGCAAGAAAACCCGCCGCCGCGGCTACCGACGGCAGGTCGGAAGGTTTGACGCCGTAGAGCAGGGTCGTCACAGTCTGGCTCAAAGCCAGAGCCACGGGCACGCCGATCAAGGATCCCAGCGCGACCAGCCCGCCGGAGTCACGAAGGATGAGCCTGAGCACATGGCTACGTTGTGCTCCGAGAGCCAGGCGAATTCCCATCTCCCGTGTGCGCAGGGCCACGGCGTGCGCCATGACGCCGTACAAACCGATGGCGGCCAGAAGCGCAGCGAGAATACTGAAGAAGCCCGCCAGCCATGCGACCAATCGCTCCTGACGGAGCGCTTCGTCGATTTGCTCGTCCATGGTGCGAACTCCCACCATCGGGATGTTCGCAT
>CAYPHP010000046.1:0-12472 GCA_964410045.1 uncultured Acidobacteriota bacterium
AACCGAGCCGCATCCGAATCGGGCAGGGCCAGCTCGAGCCGGTGATCATGAGCCTGGCGGTCACTGCCCGCGATGTCATGCCGCAAGGCGGCACGCTGAGCCTGGAAACGGACCAGGTCACCCTGGATGAGGTTTATGCGCTTCGGAACGCCGACGTGAAACCAGGCCCCCACGTCATGCTCTCGCTCATGGACACCGGCACCGGCATGGATGACGCGACCATGTCCCAGCTCTTCGAGCCTTTCTTTACCACCAAGGAGAAAGGCAAAGGCACCGGATTGGGCCTGGCCATGGTCTACCAGATCGTGCAACAGAGTGAGGGACACATCCGGGTGCATTCGGAGGTCGGGAAGGGCTCAACGTTCAAGATCTTCTGGCCGCGGGCGGAGAGCAACCAGGCGGCTACTCACGCGGCGTGACGCGTCAAGCTCTCGCGGGCAGGTTCTTCGGGACCAGCGGCAGCCCGCGCAGACGGATGCCGCAAGCGTCGAAGATGGCGTTGCTGACGGCCGGGGCCACGCCGACAATGGGCGTTTCGCCGGCGCCTGCCGAGGGAAGGTCCTTGCGATCCAACAGCACCGACTCGATCACCGGCATGTCGCTGAATCGCGGCACCCGGTAACTCGAAAAGCGCGGGTTCAGGTTCTTGCCATCGGCGAAACGGATAGCCTCGAACATTGCGCCGCCGATCCCCTGGGCGATGGCTCCGTCCACCTGGCTCCGGAGATGGTCGGGATTGATCACCGCGCCGCACTCAAACGCGCTCACCAGCCGCACGATCTGGACCTTGCCGCCCGGCGCGGCGACCACTTCGGCGCAAGTGGCGATGTAGCCGCCCTTTTCAAAGCCTCCGGCGATCCCGTAGCCGCGCCCGCCGCCCTTCTTGCGGCGGCCCCAGCCGAACTTGTCGGCGGCCGATTGCAGCACGGCTCGGAACCGCGCGTCCGTCAGATTCTTCAGGCGAAACTCCAGCGGGTCCAGGCCGGCCAACCGCGCTAGCTCGTCCATGTGAACCTCGCGGGCGAAGTGGTTGGCCGTAGCCGCCAGCCCGCGATACGAGCCCTGCTTGACCGGGGACTGCACTGCGTGGAACTCGATCTTCTGATTGGCGATGTCGTACATCGTGCGAATGCCTGAGGTCCCGGAATTGTAGTTGTGAAACTCCCAAGCCGTCAGCGTGCCGTCCTTGCGGATGCCGCTTTGGATTTCGATGACTCCCGCGGGCCGGGCATAAGCCCAGGTGAATTCCTCCTCGCGGGTCCAGACCAGTTTCACCGGAACGCCGGCGGCCTTCGCCAATCGGGCCGCTTCGATCGCAGACTCGCCGGAGTGCTTGCCGCCGTATCCGGAACCTGTGTCCGGCACCAGCACGCGGACCCGGTTTTCCGGCAGGCCGAAGGCCGCCACCAGCTCGCCCTTTACGCGGAAAGGACACTGCGTTCCGGTCCAAACCGTAAGCTTGCCGTCGGTCCACTGGGCGACCGCGGCGCGCGGCTCGAGTGGCGTGTGAGCAATGTAGGCTACGGTGTAGGTCTGCGCCAGTTTCTGATCGGCGGCCGCCAAGCCTACTTCGATCGATCCGCTGGCGTTGGCGCCACGCCCCGGCTGCGGGTTCTTCTTCAGGTATTCGAACAGTTCGCTGTCCGACGGCTGCGGCGAGGTCTTCCACTCGGCCTTGATCGCGGCCAGGGCGCGCTCGGCAGCAGCTTCGCTTGCTGCCGCGACGCCGACGAATGCGCCGTCGTGGACCACAGTGACTCCGGGCATCGCCGCGGCGGCGCTGATGTCCACCGACGCCAGCGTCGCGCCCCAGGCTGGAGCGCGCAATACCTTGCCGCGCAGCATTCCGGGCAGCTTCATGTCCGACGTGTAGCGATGCGCGCCAGTGACGAACGACCGTCCGTTGACCTTGGGCAAGGAAGCCCCGGCCAGCTTCCAGCGCGTGGCTGGAGTGATCGCCGTGTTCGCAGCAATCGTCTTGACCAGCTTCTGCCCCTTGGTCAGCGATCCAAAGTCGGCGGTCTGTCCTTTGCCGTCGCTGATCTTTCCATTGGCCACGACTAGGCTCGCGCGGTCTGCCTTCCAGGTTTCGGCGGCCAGATCCAGCAGTACCTCGCGCGCGGCAGCCGCTACGCGGCGCAGTTGCGGGACCATGTTGGGCGTCGACTGGCTGCCGAAGGTTCCGGCATCGTAGGGGACCAGGTCGGTGTCGCCCATGGTCATGCGGATGGAGGACGGCGGCAGACTCAACTCGTCGCCGACCGCTTGGGTCAGGGAAGTGCGGGCATTCTGGCCGACCTCAACCTTGCCGGTGTAGACGGTGATCGCGCCGTCTTCGCCGATGTGCAGCCATGCGCCGATGTCCGCAGGCATGCGTCCGCCGCCGCGCCGTCCGGACTCCTGCTGGGAGTCGGCGGCTTCGGGCAGGGCCAGCAGCAGGAGGATCCCTCCGCCGAGCAACTGCAGGAACTCGCGGCGATCGGTGTCGAAGCGGTAGGCAGGCCCAGCCTCCATTTCGTAACGCTCCGGCTCCCAGTGCATGTTGTCGGGCTTCATCTGCTGGACACCTCACGGCCTCTACGAGCGGCTTGCTTGATCGCCGACACGATCCGGGGATAGACGCAGCAGCGGCAGATGTTGCCTTCCATCTGGCGGGCGATTTCCGCGTCGCTGGGATTGGGGTTCTTGGCCAGCAGCGCGGCCCCGGCCATGATCATGCCCGAGGTGCAGAAGGCGCATTGCATGGCTTGCGTTTCGAGGAAGGCTTCTTGCAGGGGATGCAGGTGTCCGTTAACCTCGAGGCCCTCGATGGTGGTGATCTTCTTGCCCTTGGCGGACCCAGCGGAGAGGATGCAGGATCGCACGGCCGTGCCGTCCACCAGGACGGTGCAGGCCCCACACTGGCCCTCACCGCAGCCGTACTTCGCGCCGGTCAAGTCCAGTTCGTCGCGCAGGACGCTCAGCAGGGAGCGCTCCGGGTCGACGTCCAGGCGGTGGGTTTTCCCGTTGACCTGCAGTTCTACCACGGGCCTATCCTAGCACTTCCATTCCTCGCGCAACACGGCGTAAACGTACTCATCCCGCCATTCTCCATGGACGCGGATAGCCTTCTTCTGAAGCCCCTCGTTGCGGAACCCGGCTTTCTCGAGGACCCGCATGGAAGCGGCATTCTCGGGCAACACGCCGGCCCTGATCCGGTGCATGCCGAACTCGTCGAAGCCCAGCGCCAGCAACAGGCGGGCGGCCTCGGTGGCATAACCGCGTCCGGTATGCGCCGGGTCGACCAAATACCACAGTTCGGCTTGCTCGCGGTTCTCGTCGATCAGCAGGCCGCACAGACCGACCAACTCGCCGGTGGAAGTCGCCGCGATCCCGCGCATCAGGTTCTGGCGCGTGGAGAAGGGCCGGTTCAGGCGGACATCGCGAACTAAATTGGCTGTTTCTTCAAGAGTATGCAGCGTAAACGTCATGTAACGGATGATGCTCATTTTGGACAGCCATCGATGCAAAACCGGAACGTCGTCGTCCGACAATTCCCGCAGGCTGACCGGACTCGACGGCTGCAGTTCGCGGTAGAAGAACACCGTGTCGCTAAGGACGACGGAGTCGCTGCGGGCGTAACGCGGCACGATGCCCGCAACCGTCCAGCCCAGGCTCCGGTACAGCTTTTCGGCGGCATCGCCGCGCCGCGTGTCGAGCACCAGCAGGGTTCGGCCGCGAGCCAGGGCAGCTTGCTCGGCGGCCTGCATCAAGGCTCGGCCAATTCCTTGTCTCCGGACCTCGGCCAGCACCAGCAGCTTGATCACTTCGGCACGGTGGGAGGCATTCTGCTTCGAGGCCAGATCCAGTTGCACGGACCCGACCAAGCGCTTCTTGATCTCCGCCACCAGCAGCACCCGGAGGCCTTCGTTGATGGCGTCGCGGACCTCCTGCCAATAGGCCCGTGCCGCCGCCACCTTGAGCGGCGGCAGGAAGCCCACGGAAGCGCCGCCTTCCACCGAGTCTTGCAGGAGCTTGACCAAGGGCACGAGCAGTCCCGGAACTTCCCCGGCGGCAACCACGCGGATGGAAGGCGTGGACATCAGAGGATCAACTCACCGCGCAGCACGGTGACGGCGCGGCCCCCGACCCGCGGGCCGCGGGTCTCGATCATCAGCCGTCCGGGCCGGCCCATCAGGTCGCCTTGCTCGGCCTGGAAGCGCTCGCCCACCAAGCCCAGACCGCGCATGTATTCGGCTAGGGAGGCATGCATCGAGCCGGTGACCGGGTCCTCGGAGATGCCTACTGCGGGCGCATAGAAGCGGGAGTGCGTGGCGGACGTCGGGTCGATCGTCTCGCGGCTGATCAGGGCGATCCCGCGCAAGCGGTGACGCCCGCCGGCGTCGACCAGCGCGGCCGCGGGACGCGAGCGGCGCAGCGCATCGAGGCCCTGACACGGCAGCAGCAGGTCGCGCTCCGGCGTCAGCGTCGGCGGACCCCACGAGGCAACGTCACCGGCGGTCAGGCCGAGTGCCGCGAGAATCTCGCCGATCGGCTCGGTGAAGGGGGGCAGCACGCGGGGTTCCGGTTCCAGCCAGAACACGTCGTCGGTGCGGGCCAAGCCCAGTTTTCCCCCCAGCGTCTCAAAGGTCAGGCGCGGCGCGGTAAAGCGACCGGCTTCGTACAGCGCGTGCCCGGTGGCCACGGTAGCGTGTCCGCAGAAGGTGACTTCGTCTCCGGGCGTGAACCAGCGCAGGCGATAGTCGGCCGTAGTCGACGGCGTCAGGAACGCGGTTTCGGAAACGTTCATCTCCTTGGCGATCGACAGCATCTGCGCGTCGCTAAGCCCGGAGGCGTCCAGGACCACTCCGGCGGGATTCCCTCCGAAGGGCTGCGAAGTGAAGGCGTCGATTTGAACGATGGGGATGCGAGGCATAGCAGACTATTCTCTCACTACACGGCAAGTGCGCCTGTCAGCACGGTGACGGCGCGACCGCCGACGCGTGGACCTTCCGCCTCCAGGTACAAGCGTCCGTGCCGGCCCATGATATCGCCTTGCTCGGCGACGAATCGCTGCGGAACCACGCCCAGCCGGTGCAGGTAGACGGCCAGAGACGCGTGAACGGAGCCTGTGACCGGATCTTCCATCACACCCTTGGCAGGCGCAAAGTAGCGGGAGTGGATGCGCGATGCGGGCTCGATGGTTTCGCGCGTGGTCAAGCAGAATCCCCGAATACCATGACGCTCGCCGAGTTCGCCGAGCGCGACGGTGGATCGGGCGCGGCGCAGTGCGTCGAGCGTCCCGACAAAGAGCATTAAGGCGCTCTCCGGAGTGACCGCCGGGGGCGCCCAATCAGCAAGGTCTTTGGCCCTCAGCCCGAGCAAGTCCAGGAACGGATCGAGCGGCTCAGTGAACGGCTGAATCCGGCGCGGACCTGGGGTCAGGTAATAGACATCCTCTGAGCGCTCGACGCGCAGCGGACCGCCCAGCGTTTGGAATTGCAGCCCGTCGCTGCGGAAGCGTCCGGCCTCGAAGAGGGCGTGTGCCGCAGCCACGGTGCCGTGCCCGCAGAAGCTGACTTCCACGCGCGGCGTGAACCAACGCAGGCGGTAGTCGGCGCCGTCGGTGGCGGGCAACAGGAAGCAAGTCTCCGAGACGTTCATTTCCGCGGCGATCGCCCGCATTTGCTCGTCGCTCAGGCCGTCGGCGTCCAGCAACACCGCGGCCGGGTTGCCGCAGAAACGGCGCGTGGTGAAGGCGTCGATGCGCAGGATGGACCGCGCGGTCACGGGGTTGCCGGAGGTTTCCCGCCGGGAGGCGGCCAAGCGCAGACGTACAAGCCGTCGCTGCCGATGCCCAGGGCGTGATCAAAGCGGGCCCGGAAGTTCTCGTAGGCGATGCTGGCGGTCAGCTCCACCATTTGATTTTCGGAGAAGTGCTGGCGGAGCCGCGCAAACAGTTCCTCGGAGACCTCCACCGGCGTGCGGGTCATCTCTTCGGCGTACTCCAGCGCGGCCTTCTCCTCGTCGCTGAACAGCGCCGTCGACCGGAATCGGGGCAACTCGAAGATCTGCTGATCGGTGATTCCAAGTTTTCTGCTCACGGCAGATCCAATATCAATTCAAAACGGACAGCCGATGGTCTGCGCGGTGCGCAGGTTGACCAGGGCGTGCAGGCGCTTGGAAATCAGGCCCGACTTCTCGATGGCGAGGCCGAGAAGATTGGCGGTCCACAGGATGCCGGGACGCCGGGCCTGGACCCCGAGCGGAGTCAGGTTCTTGCCGAACATGCGCCGGGCAATCGACAGTAGGGGCCGCGCAAGCCAGGACGCTTGACGAGGTTCCAGCGGGGGGATGCGGGACATCGGCGCAGCCTATGCCGGACCCAGGAATTTGACCCCGTAGGACGTTCCTTCACGCAACGGAGCGGCGCGAACGATGATGGAGCGGGTTTCCATCTGGTCCGTCTCGGGTTGATAGTGCATGGTTACGAAGACGATCTCATGCAACGCATAGGTCCGCTGGCTCTCGAATCCGACGCCGCCTTTCGATACATTGGTGGGCTCGACGACCTCCAACGTTTTGCCGTAGCGCACCCGGATCTTGGTCTTCATCTGGATGCGCCGCGACGTCCGGCGCTCCGCTCCGGTCTTTTCGGCCGGTTCCGGCTCGGGAGCGCGGGGAGGCGGGGACGTGGCAGGCGCTTCCACTGCGGCGGCAGATGCCGCGGTGGCCCATCCTCTGCCCAGCAACCCGTAAGCGGACCGTTCGGACGGCGTCAGTTCCTGGGTCACATTCTCCCCGTTCAGGTAGCGCATCAAGCGCTCCATCCGGGAGATGTACATTTGTTGATTGAAGCGCCGGCCCGCGTCGCGAACGGTCATGCCTCGAACCCGGCCCAGTTCCTTGCTGAGAAGCTGGCGGTGAAAGTCCGCCGGCTTCTCGGCCAACTCGGCGATCAACTGCGTGATGTCGAAATGTTCGTCGGCCACGACCGCATGATACATCAAAACCAAAAGAGGGAGCGTGCCGCGGGCGGCGGCGCGCTAACCCATCTGGCTGAACTTCTCCGGAGCGATCTTGTAGAGCACGCGCACTTCTCCTGGCGCTCGATTCGGATAGCGATCCGCGCCGATGTATTTCTTGGCCAGGCTGTCGATGTGGGCGTCGGCGCCGTCTTCCGTGATTTCCACGACACGGCCGCGGATTTCCAGGTAGCGGTAGGGATTGCCGGGATCCTGCAGGGAAAGAGCCACTCGGGCATCGCGGCGCATGTTGCGATCCTTCATCCGCCCCCTGGCGGAATTCACGCGCACGTGCGTCCCGTCGAAATCGCACCACACCGGCGTTACTTGAGGACTGCCGTCAGGCATCAATGTCGCTAGGTGCCCGAAGGTCTTCTTCTGGAACAGGTCGAGATACTTGTCAGGAATGTTAGCCATGGCCCTCTATCCTATCCTTTCTAGCCGGGCTCTTGTCGATCGCGGTCAGCCGCCCGACCACGGTCCAGATGATCAGGAAGCCGGCCACCTGCCAGGCGGTCAAGCGGCTGCCCAGGAAGATCCAGTTCAGCAGGGCAGTGGTGGCCGGAAAACAGAGCTCCGCCAGGGCCGCCATGGGCGCAGGCGTGTTCTGGAGTCCGCGATAGTAAAGCAGTAGCGCGGCCAGGCCCGGCACGAACGCCAGCCACATCAACTTTACCGATTGCCCTTCGAGCGGCAGCGGTGGTCCGCCGGGAAGGTTCAAGATCGCCAGCAACGGCAGAGCGACGACGATGCGCAGAGCGGTCACCGCGGTGAAGGAGAGCGTGGTCGATACATAACGGCCGAGGACCGTCGAAGCTCCCCAGAGGGCCGCTGCGGCCAGCGCCAGCATCGCGGAGTTGAGGTCCACGGGCCGGAGCGTCGGCCACAGCCCGCTTCCACCGAAGGAAATCAGGTACGCGCCGGCGGCGGCGACAGCCAAAAGCATCCAGTCGCTGCGCCGCGGACGTTCCCCGAGCAGCACCCCGGCCAGCAGGAACGTGAAAAGCGGTTGGATCTTCTGCAGCAGGACCGCCGTGGTGGGATTACCGGTCTGCACCGCAAGCGTGAAACAAACGGTCGCCAGGGCCGACCCGCCCCATGACAGCCCGATCACCGCGGCCCACTGGCGCGCGTTGAGGCTCATCCACGCCTTCCGCGCAGCGATCAGAGCGGGCATCACCACTACCGCCAGGATCAGGTGTTCGTAGAACACGATGGCGGTGCTGGACAACGCCTGGGTGAGCGGCTGGCGCAGTACGGTGTCCGTTCCCCATAGCGTCGCGCCGGCGGCGACCAAGAGCACGGCGCCGCGATGGGAGGTGGGGGACATCGAACGTCCATCATGACTCGAAAAGTCAAAAGGCAAAGGGCAAAAGGCAAAAGTCCGCGCACGCGGTACAATGACCCTTCATGCAGCCCATCGTCGCCTTGGCTGGAGGTGTCGGCGCAGCGCGCTTCCTCGATGGATTGGTGAATGTGGTCCCGCCGGAAAGCTTGATGATCATCGGCAACACCGGCGACGACTTCGAGCTGCATGGCCTGCACATTTCGCCGGACCTGGACACCGTGGCGTACACGCTGGCTGGCTTGGCCGATCCGGAGCGCGGATGGGGAATACGCGGCGACACCCACGAATGCCTGCGGTCGCTGGGCCGCTACGGACGTCCGGCGTGGTTTCAACTCGGCGATCGCGACCTCGCAACGCATCTCTACCGCACGGAGTTGCTGCGTCAAGGACTGGCGCTCTCCGAGGTGACCGCAAGGATCTGCGAGAGACTCGGTGTTGCCCCCAGGCTGTTGCCCGCCACGGATGCGCGATTGCGCACCCGCGTCGACACGCCGGAGGGCCGCTTGGACTTTCAGGTCTACTTCGTCGAGCGACGGACAGAGCCGGAAGTCACCGGCGTGGTCTTTGACGGCGCAGAGACCGCGCGACCCGCGCCGGGAGTTGTGGCGGGGATCGCCGCGGCGTCCAAGGTGATTCTGTGTCCCAGCAATCCGCTGATCAGCATCGGCCCGATCTTATCGGTGCCGGGAATCCGTGAGGCGTTGCGGACGACTGCGGCGCGCGTGGCGGCGGTTTCTCCGATCGTCGGCGGGAAAGCGCTGAAGGGTCCGGCTGACCGGATGATGCGCGGCCTGGGCTTGGACCCGTCGGCTGTGGCGGTGGCCAGGCTGTACCGCGATTTCCTGGATGTGTTCATAATGGACGAAGCCGACCGCGCCTGTGCTCCGGCGGTGGAAGCGCTGGGCATGCGTGCGGTGGTGACTCAGACCGTCATGCGTGACGCGGCGTCGCGGCAGGCGCTGGCGGCCGCGACATTGGAGGCATTGGAACCGTGAGATTCGCGCTGCTTCCTGTGAAGGACCCCAAACACGCCAAACAGCGTTTGGCCAGCTTGCTTTCCGCCGAGCAGCGCGAGCGCTTGGTGCGCGCGATGTTCGAGGAAGTACTGGTTCAACTGATGGCCGTCAAGGGCTTGGATCGTGTGGTGGTGGCTTCGAGCGACCCGGAAACGCTACTGCTGGCTGCCGCCGCCAAAGCCACGCCGCTCCGCGAAGAAGAGCAGACCGGCCATTCTCATGCCGCCGACCAAGCCACCCAGCAGATCATGAAGTGGGGCGCGACTTCGTTGCTACTGGTGCCGGTGGATGTGCCATGCGCGCGCACGGCGGAAATCGAGGAACTGCTGAAAGCGGCAGCGGAATTGCCGGCGCCCAGCCTGGTGATCGTCCCTAACGCCGAAGGCTCCGGCACGAACGCGATGGTGCGCACGCCTCCCGACCTGATCGCCAGCCGCTTCGGACCCAACAGCCTGCCGCAGCATCTGGAGCAGGCCCGTGCCGCGGGAGCGAATGTCCGCGTGCTGAAACCGCCGGGACTCGTGTACGACGTGGACACTCCGGAAGAAGCACGTGAACTCATCACGCGAGGCTGGGGCGGACGGAGCGCAGGGCTATTTCGAAAATTCTTGGCCCGCCATGCTTGATGCCGTCCGAATCGCCGGCCTTCCAACGATTCCCGATGTGCAGCCCGGCGACGATCTGGCTGCACTGGTCGTGGCCGGAGCCGCGAAGCAGGGCGAATCCCTGGACCAACGGCCGGTGATCGTCGTGGCCCAGAAGATCGTTTCGCTGGCTGAAGGCGCGGTGGTGGATCTCGCGCAAGTTCAGCCGTCGAGCGCAGCGCGGGAATACGCCGCTCGCCTGGGTAAAGACCCGCGACTGGTCGAGGTGATTCTCCAGAACACGCGCCGTGTCGTGCGCCTGGAGCGCGACGTGCTGATCGTGGAAACCCAGCACGGCCTGATCTGCGCCAACGCGGGCGTGGACCAATCAAATGTGCCCGGCCACGACCGGGTCACCGTGCTGCCGCGCGATCCGGACGGCTCCGCGGCCTTGGCGCGCGCCGGGATCCAGCGCCTCTGCGGAAACGAGTGTCCTGTGATTGTCAGCGATACTTTCGGACGTCCGTGGCGGCTGGGGTTGGTCAATGTGGCCATCGGTGTGGCTGGGCTGGCCCCCTTGCTTGATTACCGCGGTCGGTGCGACCGCTACGGCCGTCCGCTGCACAGCACGGTGATCGCGCTGGCCGACGAGCTGGCCGCCGCCGCAGGATTGATGATGGATAAGCGCGAGGGCGCGCCAGTCGCCTTGATTTATGGCGCCAAAGTAACTCTTGGGGATGGCTCGGCAAGGCAGTTGCAGCGTCCGCCGGCGGACGATCTTTTTCGCTGATAGAATATTCCCTTCACATGCACATTCTGGTTTCAGGTTCGAGCGGTCTGATTGGTTCCGCCTTTCTTCGCTTCCTTCGTGAGCAAGGCCACAGCGCGACGTTGTTGCGCCGTCCCGACACCAAGCTTCACCCGGAGCAGAAGTTCGGCTACATGGGCTGGGACCCTGACCACGGGCATCTCGATGCTGAAGGCATTCACCGCATGGACGCAGTGGTCCACTTGGCCGGGGAGAACATCGCCGGGGGCCGCTGGACCTCCGCGCGGAAAGCGCGCATCCGCGAAAGCCGGGTTGCCAGCACGCGCCTGATCGCCGAGACCATCGCCTCGCGTCCGCAGCCGCCTAAGGTGTTGGTCAGCGCATCGGCCGTGGGCTTCTACGGTAACCGTGGCGATGAACAATTGGATGAGGACAGTCCGGCGGGGACGGGATACCTGTCGGAGGTCTGCCAGGCGTGGGAGGCGGCGACGGAGCCCGCCCGCAAAGCAGGCATCCGCGTCGTGCACGTTCGCATCGGCGTAGTTCTCGATTCGCATGGCGGCGCGTTGGGCAAGATGCTCCTGCCGTTCAAGCTGGGAGTGGGCGGCGTGATCGGCAGCGGGCGCCAATACTGGAGTTGGGTCCACGTTGCCGATGTCGTGGGCGCGATCTGGCACGCCCTAGAAAATGAGGGCATCAGCGGTCCCGTGAATGCTGTCGCGCCGACGCCGGCGACCAACCGTGAGTTCACCAAGGCGCTAGGCCAGGTCCTCGGCCGCCCCACGATTTTCCCAATGCCCGCGTTCGCCGCGTCACTGGCGCTTGGTGAAATGGCCGACGTGCTGCTGCTGGCCAGCGCCCGCGTATCGCCGAAGCGGCTCACTGCCACCAACTACAAGTTCCGCTATCCGGATCTGGAAGGCGCGCTCAAAAACCTGCTCGCGTAGGAAGGCTGTCCACGCTCGCCCGGGTTCTCCCTGTCGTTGGGGAGCCGCGACTGCAAAGGAGCGGTTGCAGGGCCAACCGCTACCTGGAGCCAGCGGGCATTCCAAGAGAGCCACCGCTCCCTGACGGTCGCGGCTCTTCGGAAGCCCGATCCGCTCCACAGTTGGTCTAGGCCGGCCTACGGCATCGGTGCGGAAACGTGCTCATGCACGATCACCCATTTCCCGCCGCGCTTTTCCCAGATCGCGGTGTGCCGGAGATCGGCCTCCGCTGCTTGCCCGTTCTTCATCTTGGCGGACAGGTGTCCCGTGACGGTGGTCCAGGCCCAATTGCCCTTGCGGTTCACCTTTAGGTCGTCCTTGGGCGTCAGCTTGCCGGATTCCATGTTGTCGAAGAACGCCTTTTGGACTCCGGCTTTGTATTCTGCCCAGCCGGTGTACTTCAGCGGAGCCAGATCGTAGAAAACCAGCTCCGGATCCTTGGCATAGAGTGGAGCGGCGTTATCGGGATTGGCGGAACTCCACGCCTGGTAATAGCGGTCGATCAGCGCCTTGAATTCGGCGTCGCCAGATTTTGCGCCTTGGCTCCAGACGGGTACCGTCAAGGCCAGAAGCATTAGGGCCACGATCATTCTCATTGTTCACCTCCGGGTGATCGCCAGGATAGCAGAGAGGCTATAATGCCCGCCATGCGAACTCTCACCGCGTTGCTCCTGGTCCTGGCGGCTGTCCCGTCGTTTGGCGCTGGGCGTCCCCTCCAGCTCAACGACTACTACCGGATCGAGACCGCGAGCGCTCCGGCCATCT